>JAVBSB010000133.1:0-5709 GCA_031547365.1 Oscillospiraceae bacterium
GAAAGTCCGCCCACCGCGCAGGAGCCAATCAGCAGCTGCTTGTAGTTGAACCTTTTGTATAGTATGGGCGTAAGGAGCATTGCGCCAAACATACCGACGACCACCGCCGCCTGCATCACGCCGTACACCTTTGTGTAGCTGTCCTGCAGGGCTTGGATTTTGTCCGCCGTGTTCATCCCCATCATTTGGTCAAAATCGCCTAAAAAGAACGCGTAGCGCGCCACGTGCGGCGCTGCGGCCTGGAACATATATCGCCCGCCCGAAAGTATGCCCATGAGGATCGTCAGCATCAACGGCTTACAGGTCGCCATCAGCACAAGCGATGCCGGTTTTCCGCTCTTTTTGCCCTCTTTTTGCTTTTTCGGCAGCGGCACCCGCTCTTTAACATTGAACGGCGTCTGGAAATAGCAGACAAAGCCCATTGCCGCGCATACAGCCGCCGATACAACAAATTTCATCTGGTCCACCTGCGTTGGGTCTTTCAGCACGCGCGCCAGGAAGGAGCCGAGCACCATAATTAAGACCGACGGGATCGCTGAACCGATGCCGTTTGTGATGCGGCTGAGCGAAAGGATGCGCCCGCGTTCCGATTCGTTGGGCGTCATGGCGTTGGGCAGGCTCCAATAGGGGATATCCGCTGTCGTGTACAGCATACCCCAGAGCGTATACGTAATCGCGGCATAGACCATGAGCATATTCTGCGATAGATCCGGCACCCAGAACATCAGCACCGTAAACAGCGCAACCGGCAGCGGCACATAAAATAGATAGGCACGCATTTTACCTTTTTTGGGGTGAGCGCGGTCCATGATCATCCCCATCATCGGGTCATTCACCGCGTCCCAAACGCGCGCGAGCAGCATCAGCAGCAGCACAAAAACCGCGCTCAGCTTCGCTACATTGATATAAAAATCCAGTATGAATGACGACATGATGCCGTACATCATGCCCTGCCCGAACCCCCCGGTGTAATAACTGATCTTTTCACGTGTCGGAATCGCCCCGGCATTAGCCCTTTTCAGATTGTTTGCCATGCAATTTTCCTCCTTTGTTTATAGTATCTTAGTATATCATAATCGCTGTATCCGTTGCTTCCTGTATATCACTCGCAGCCTCAAGGATAGACACCCAAATCGCCGGGCGCACAGTCACCGCAGTATCATCGGCATCCACTGCTACGTCAATGCCGTATTGCTTCATCTGCTCTTCACTAAGCGGGAACACGCGAGCCAGGTACGTCGCGCCATCGATTTCAATTGGCGTATCCAGTATGCTGTTATATTCCATTTGGGACAATTCGATTCGAAACAGCGCAACCCCCGAGTCATGCTCCGTAAGTTCATTGAGCTGCGCCAACATCTCTTGCGGCTTACCGGCAGCAAACGTTTCTTGAACACCCCAGTCCAGCAGGACTTTATCGTACTGCTTGTCAATCACGTACCACCAGCAATTGCTTCCAAACAACACCATATCGCCAACGTTCGCCGCGGCAAGCATCTCAAGCCTGCTTTCTGCTGCCGCAACGCTGTCTTCCGGCTTGTTAGAATTGTTCGTGTCTATTGAAATAAACAGATAAGAAAGAAGGCAAATCACCACTACAACTAAAATGAAGATGCCCGCGATTTTACCGTTATTTTTTGGGGTATTTCGTGTTTGCTGCGGCTGATATGTCTGCGGTTGAAACGTGCGCTGCGGCTTCTGCTGCGGGACATACTCCTGTGGCAGATACTTCTGCTCGCGATAAATTTCGTGGTCTATGTGTGGGTTCGGCTTGCGCCTTGCCCGTTCTTCATTCATTTCTCTGCGCTGATTTTCAAAATCATTTTCGGCCTCGCGTGACCTCCAGCCCATAATTCAACCCTCCCTTATCGTTATGATTTACTTCGTTGACACCCAAATTGCCGGGCATATTTCAATCATAATACTGGGGTCTGTGTCTTCCGGCTGCTCCACACCATACTGTTCCATTTGCTCAGGCGTAAGGAGGAATGCGCGCTGCGGCTTCATGCCCTCCCCGACCTCTGTTTCCAGGATATAACGATATTCTTCTTGTGAAAATAATGTCTGTCCCAACCAGATGTAACCGCCTGTCTCATCGGTCTCATTCATCTGAGCAAGCAGTTCTTTCCGCGTTCTGCCCTGCAGGTTTGAAGCTTCCAGGTTAAACAGCAAAACCCTGTCTTCCTGCTGCTCCAGCACCTGCCATATCTCCTCGCTGCCGAAAGGAACAAAGTCCCCCGCTTTCGCCGTCCGCAGCAGGTCGATTTCTTCTTCCAGCTGCTCCGCAGCCCAATCGGCGTACTCCGTGACGATATAGTCTTCCGCTTCAATGATCGGCGTGTTGCTCTGCGCGGAATTGACCGCCATAATCAGCAGGGGAATCACTATACTACAAGCCGTAATCACAATCCCAACCACGGGATATTTTGGAGTCGGGATTCCTTTCGGAGGTCCCCCAAGGGGCAGCGGTCTTTTCTGCGGGGTGTATTGCGCAGGCTGATACTCCTGCTCGCGATAAATTTCGTGCTCCGCGTGCGGGTTCGGCTTTTTCTTTGCCCGCTCGCGCTCCATTTCGCGCCGCTGGTTTTCAAAATCATCCTCCGCTTCGCGCGATCGCCAGCCCATCATCCAAACCTCCTATACATTGAAACGAAACAAAACAACGTCGCCGTCCTGCATCACGTATTCCTTGCCCTCGCTGCGGACAAGACCCTTTTCTTTTGCCGCGACCATGCTGCCGCAGGTCATCAGGTCTTCAAAACCGATCACCTCCGCGCGAATAAAGCCCCTCTCAAAATCCGTATGGATTTTCCCTGCCGCCTGCGGTGCCTTCGTGCCTTTGATAATCGTCCACGCGCGCACCTCCGGCTGACCTGCCGTTAAAAAGCTCATCAGCCCCAGCAGGTCGTAGCTGCGCTGTACCAACAGGTCGAGTCCGCCGCTCTTCACGCCGATCTCAGCAAGGAAGTCCTCGCGTTCCTCCTGCGGCAGCTCGGCGACCTGCGCCTCCAGCTCGGCGCAGATCGGCAGCACCTGCGGCGCGGCTTCGCGCTTTGCGATTTCCATAACCGCTCTATAGTTTGGATTGCTTTCTATATCGCCTGCCAAAAAATCTGCTTCGCTGAAGTTGCAGACATAAATCACCGGCTTTGAGGTGAGCAGCGCAATCTCGGTTAAAATTGCCCGCTCCTCTTTTGTACACGCAAACGTCCGGACAGGCTGTCCGCTTTCGAGGTGCGCATACAGCCGCCTGCAAAGCTCCAGCTCCGCGGCCATCGATTTCCCCAGCACCTTCACCTGCTTCGCGCCGCGCTCTATGCGCCGTTCCAACAGCTCCATGTCGGAAAAAATCAATTCAAAATCAATTGTTTCGATGTCCCGCGCGGGATCAACGCTGCCCTCCACGTGGATGATGTCGTCGTCCTCACAGCAGCGCCCCACGTGGATTACCGCATCCACCTCGCGGATATGGCTGAGGAATTTGTTGCCCAGCCCCTCCCCTGTTGAAGCGCCGCGCACCAGCCCCGCCATGTCCACAAATTCGATGACCGCTGGCGTAATTTGCAGCGGATGATACAGCCCTGCCAGCGCATCCAGTCGGCTGTCAGGCACAGCGGCCACGCCCACATTCGGCTCAATCGTACAAAACGCATAATTGGCGCTCTGCGCGCCTGCGCTGGTGAGAACGTTGAACAGCGTACTCTTGCCCACGTTCGGCAAACCGACAATTCCAAGCTTCATAGGTACCTCCGTTGTTTTACCCCTCTAACAGCCATGTGTGTCGGGGGTCAAAGTTGCGTTCTGTCCACGGATAGCCGTCGAAGTGGCGGATCATCCAGACATACATCATAGCGTAGCCCGGGGCATTCACCTGCGGGTGATATTTTCCACCCGGCACCGCCGCAAAGGAACGATCCGCGATTTTATAGGCTTGATCATCCAAAAAGCACGCGCCGAAGCCGTTCGGATGTCCGAATCGGTAGTAATATACCTCCGGCTGCGGGTGCTCGTGGGGCGGGTAGGAGCTCCACCCGCCCTGCGGAATCAAAATTTCGCCGCACACCATATTGGAATAGGGCGCGCTTTCATAGTCAAAAAAGGTACTCACCGTGCGCTGCGCCTTGCCCTCGAACTGCCCCTGCCCAAAGGTTTCGCGGCGGGTGTTTTCGGGCGTATAAAACACATGCTCAAACGGCGTGTCGTTTTTTGTAGATTGCAGAAGCATTTCACTGTCCGCCAGCGCAATGATCTCCGCCGTTATTTCGGCGCAAATATGCAGGCACCAGCCCGGCGCGTCAATCGGATTGACACGCGTTGCCTCCCGCTCATTACCGGACCACACGTAGCGTACCGCGCCCTCGATGAGCAAGGCCGCAGTCTCCTCTTGCTCATTATGCAGCCTAAGTACATCACCCGCTTTCATGCGGCGCACGGTAATGTTCTGCAGCATGTTGGGATACAAATCCGTGGTGTTCGTCAGGCGCATCACGCCGTTCTCATCAAACTGCGGATAACCGAATTCTTCGTTGGATTGCATGAGAACCTCCTGTGTAGGGCGCGACGTCCTCGGCGCGCCGTTTAAAAAAACCTTGATATATATGGATTTCTGGGCAGCTGCAAGCCGCCCCTGCGAGGTTGACGACTTTAATCAGCGCGTACTTTTTATGCAAGCTGAACCGGCAGCCCTGTTTTCGCCGATTCCGTCGCCGCAATGCCGATCAACACGGCGGCAAGACCGTCCTGCGCGTTCACGGAAACCGGGGTGTCGTGGACTACGGCTTCAATGAACTCGGTGACTTCCGTAGCATAGGCCTGCATGTAACGCTCCAGGAAGAAAAACAGCGGCTTTTCGGCGGTTACGCCGTTCGTCGTGGCGATGTTCACATTAGAAGCGGCGTCGTTGCGGCAGGCAGCAGAGCCCTCGCTGCCAAACACCTCGGCGCGCTGGTCATAACCATAGGCGCAGCGGCGGCAGTTGTCAATCACAGCCAGTGCGCCGCTCTTAAGCTTAAGCGTAATCACGGCGCTGTCAAAGTCGCCCGCTTCACCGATGGCAGGGTCAACCAGCACCGCGGGCTGCACATAGACCGATTCAACCTCTTCGCCCGAAAGATAGCGCACCATATCAAAGTCATGAATCGCCATATCCAAAAAGATGCCGCCGGAGCGCGCCGCATATTCCGCGCTGGGGGGCTCGGGGTCGCGCGAAGTAATTTTTACAAGCTCCACCTTGCCGACTTTTCCGTCTGTCACAGCCGCGCGCACGGCGCGGAAGTTATGGTCAAAGCGGCGGTTAAAGCCCACCATATATTTTAACCGCTTCGCTTCGGGAGCCGCAAGCGCCTGTAAAACTTCATTGATGCGCTCTACGTCATGGTCGATGGGCTTTTCGCAAAACACGTGCTTGCCCGCGGCAATGGCCTCCAGCGAGATTTGCGAATGGGTGTCCGTAGAAGAGCAAATCAGCACCACATCAATGCTCTTGTCGTTGATGATGTCCTGATAATCCTTCGAGACCTTTGCGCCCAGGTCTTCTGCCCAAGCGGCGGTCTCTTCTGTAATAAATGGATCCGCTATGGCGACAACCCTTGCCGTGCGGACATAATTTACAATGGATTGCGTATGTACCTTTCCAATGCGCCCCGCGCCGATGATGCCGATGTTCAACATAATAATATCCTCCTAATGTATTAATATGAATAAATAAGA
>JAVBSB010000031.1:0-14322 GCA_031547365.1 Oscillospiraceae bacterium
GCCGCCATAAACGTACTTCCCCATTTTCCATTCCAGAAAAAGATATTCGATATGCCCTATTGTTTTGATTATATATGCAGAGGCAGTGACTTTTACTTTGTCGATCAGGAAGCCTTGTGTCCAATTATCATGCCATGTTTCATTACCGTATACTCTGACAGCGGAACCATCCGGCTGAAAACAGACCGATTTCAACCACAAAGTATCATTACACAGAGTCTCCGGATCAAAGTCCTCTATATTTTCAACCCAATCAATAGAGGTCCAAGTTCCTAGAATTGCTTCATCCATAATAAAAGGCGAATCAATCGGGTCATGCCTGCCAATTTCGTATAAACTAAATTTTTTATCGGACGTTTGCATCAAAACCTGTACTTTTGATGCATCACTTGTTAGAAGCATAAATTTGGAATTGTTGATTGTTTTGATTTCATATTTATGTTGAATGATCGGTTCGTCTCCGCCAAAATGCGTAAATAGAGACCCTTTTGTCCAGCCCTCAAAAATCCAGTATTTCTGACCATTGGGTAAAAAATAAATTTCTTGGAATTCTCCTTCGCCGCTTGCGGCTTGATCGGGATCGAACGAATCCTGCGCATGCAGCGTGCTGAAATGCGCCCACTTACCGATCGCCTCTTCATCGTTTACAAACGAAATCTCATCAAAATTATGCATTATAAGAACCCTTCGTTTATGGATTATTTCTATTATAATAAAAAATCAGAACGGTGTCAAGCGCTGCAAAATACCCGCCCGGATTATATATCCAAGGCGGGATTTTTATCGTTTGATGTCTAAAATTTGATATCTATTCTTCCATCTGCCTGCCCAAAAAAGACGCAGCTACCTGGATGAGCTTGATCTCTGTCTGTGTGGGCATTGCGCCGTTCTCGTTCATCAGCATAATGACGCAGCCGGAAACATCGCCTCCGCCCACAATTGGGCAAGCGACGGCTGCTTCGCGCTCAAGTCCTTCAATCGGGTGCAGGTGCTCGCCGCCGGGCGCGGCGGTAAAGTTGCTGCGGTTTTCGACAATTGTCTCCAAGGCGCTTGTGACGCGGCGGTCGATGGCTTCTTTTTTCGAAAGCCCGGCACAGGCAATCACACGGTCGCGGTCGGTAATCAAAATGGGCAAATTCGTACCCCGAAACAGCACTTCCGCATACGGCTTAGTGGTTGAGCTGAGCTCACCGACAGGTGAGTACTTCTTAAAAATAACCTCACCGTCCGCGTCGGTGAAAATCTCCAGCGGGTCGCCTTCCCGTATTCTCATGGTTCTACGAATTTCTTTGGGTATTACAACACGACCTAAGTCGTCAATGCGCCGCACAATTCCAGTTGCTCTCATGATTCATCATCCTTTAAGTTATTTGTTGCTTCATGATGTATTATTTCGAGTTACTGGTAAGTTATGCAGAGTTTGGGCAGCATGTTTTTGGAAAAATAAGGGCTGTCAGTTTTTCATTCAATGCGATTGGGTAGCTAAAGCCGCAGCTTTATGAAGAAAAGCAAATATAGCAGTATCGGCAGACCGATTATAACAGAAGGGATTGCGAGAATAAGCCGCAGCTTGTCCTCATCCTTTATCAGCCTGCCAAGCAGCTTGCAGCACAAGATTCCCAGCAGACCGCCCAGGCTGTTGAGGATCAGGTCGTCTATGTCTGCTGCGCCGATGACGAACGCATACTGCAATAATTCGGTCAGCAGGCTCGTGGCAAATATCACTGCGAAATTCGGCAGAAGCTTCTTGTTTTTTTGCAGCAGAGGCAGGAACAGCCCGAGCGGGAAAAAAGCAATCATATTGCCGAACACGTTGCTGAATGAAAACGAGCTTGGATTACCAGACAAGTACAGCCATATGCTGCGAAAGGGGACAAGGTTGACTGACCTGTCGTCCCGATGCACAAACAATTCGGTCAGCGAGACCCGCGAAAAGAACAGCAGCTTTAAAAGAAAAATGATGTATACCGCAAAAACAATGTATAGTATTATTTTTACGATGTGATTCTGTTTTGACATAGCCACTCCTTACGAATTGTATTGCCTTTGCGACCTATTATATCACAATTTTATAAAAAAGAAAAGAAATCCTTTTTGCTTAAATAAAGGGCTTAGCACTGTGATAAAAAATATTTTTAATTTTTGCGAATCAATCCTCCGGTTCAATCGTTTAAGTAGTGAACACTCCAATAATGCGAGCGGAGGGAATGCGTATGATCTGTTGAAGTGATGTTAAAAATTTGTACTGAAGCAATTTGCGGGCGCTATAATCAAAACATATTTAGAAGGAGATTTTCTCATGAAGACCAACAAACGGATATTAGCATTTCTCTTGGCATTGTCTATGCTGCTCGGTATGGGCGCAGTAACCTCCTTTGCGTCAGACGACGCAGAAAAAGACGAAATTTTAGCCGTGACAACCCCGCTGTTTGACTACTACAGAATTATGCACTCCAGCGCATCCGCATCTGTTTTTGTGCCTGCGGACGGCAGTACTTCTGCGTTTCATGGCGCGGTATGGAATGTTTACAACGGCGACAGCGGAATAAATTCCTTGTATTTTAGAACAATCGATAGCGATGTTGACAGTTTTTTAGGTCCCGACGGAGAGTTGCCTACCACAACACGGGAGCTCTATCAGGCTGATCCGGAAGCATTTGCAGAAAAAGTTGCTTCCCTGATCGCAGAGCTGGATGACGTTGCTGAAAATTATACGATTTACAGCGGGGACGAATGGCGCGCATTGATCGCCGAAAGCAAAACGTTAGATCAAAACGCGGTATACGCTAAAAGATCAGACGTAGAAAAAATACACAGTTTTTTATCTTCAGTACTCGAGGAAGAGTTCCTTCCCGGCAAGACCAGAGAAGACATGAACAACGAATATTATAGCAATGTTTATGGAAAGTATATGAATGGTTTTACATACGAGCTCTATGGTATTGTCTATTTAATCGGGGGCTATGACGCTGCATATGAGGAAATCCAGCGTATTGCGCAGGAATACATCGGTAAAAGCGGCGCCGCGCTGCAAGCCTTTATGGATGAATACAATGATGAGTATCGTGCCATAAATTTACTTCAACATGAAGTATCTTCTTTGATCTATTATTTACAGCAAAAAATTAAGGCAGACGACCTGCTTGACGGAAAAGTTTTTGCAGACTTCCAATCAGCATTGGAGGCAATCAGAATAGACCATACCAATGATTTATTTTATGTGAACGACGAAATCCGTACAGCGTATCGCAATGGAACGCTGCAAGGCGTGCTTGACGGTATTCGCGGCGAGATTGAAGACGTAAGCATGGAATATATCGGCGAATCGGCGCAGGATATTCAGGATTTGTTCGATGCAATGGATGATTTTGAGGCAAAGCTGCTTATTGTTGAAGTTATAAATGTTGCGGCAAGCAAGGGTGAGCTGCAACCCGGCAAAACGGAAGAAGATCTTTCGGCTGCGTTAGAAAATGCATATTTAGATGCAAAGTTTTCTACCGAAACGCTTCATGATTTAATTCTTATGAAAAAAGCAGGGACACTGGAAGCGGAATATACCGCAGTCAGAGGCGTGTACGACGCCCTCGCGGAAGAATATCTGAATGCGTATGCATTAAAAGTGTATTATAACGCGTGCGACTACTTAGAACTAATGATAATCACCGAAATGCCGGGCGATAGCGATTTTGAATACTATCCCATGATAAATGAGGGACAATATTCGGAAGAAATATGGGCTGCTTATAGGGCTGAATTTGCTCGCATAGACAGTGCGTTAAATTCACTTACAGATGAAATGGAACTGTACGATCAGGTAGGACGCGCCTATACAGAATTGCTGCAGGCACAGGAGCTGATCCTGGGCGACATAATGCCGGCAGACGCGAAAGCTGCAATGGATGTTATTCTTTCTAAGGCAGAGACCTTTGCTGTGTTCGTGCTCGGCGGTACAGGCAGCGGCAGCTATGCAAACGGCGCGCAGGTTCCGATCGTTGCCAACGCCCCTGCGGAAGACAAAGCGTTTGACAAGTGGACGACCTCCGGCGGCGGCACCTTTGCCGATGCCACCGTTGCAAGCACAACCTTCACAACCCCCGGCGTGGCTGTTCTTTTAACCGCTACCCACAAGAATACCTATGCCCTGACAGTAATCGGCGGCACAGGCAGCGGCACATATGCGGAAGGCGAAAAAATTGCACTTGTAGCAGACGCTCCCCCCGCAGACAAGGTCTTTGACAAGTGGACGACCTCCGGCGGCGGATCTTTTGCCGGCGATACCAGCGCAAACACAATGTTTACCATGCCCGGAGCCGCCGTGACTGTAACCGCGACTTATAAAGACGCACCCGTGCCGCCCAGCAAAACCGCGTTGAATGCAAAAATAACCGAAGTCAAAAATACAGCGAAGGGTAACTATACAGACGCAACATGGAACGCGTTCCAGACTGCGCTTACAGCAGCGCAGAGCGTTGCAAACAAAGCCGACGCCACGCAGACCGAAATTGAGAACGCGCTGACGGCTCTTACCAACGCATTCAGCGGTCTGAAGGAAAATCCGGCCGACAACACGAAATACATCAAGCTCTGGGGCAAAACCACAAAGTATGTAAGTAATTTCTGGAACTGGCTCATGTGTATCCTTCTGTTTGGCTGGATTTGGATGGCATTCTAAGCACGGCACAATTAAGCTAATATCGCCTCCTCAGTATAGAGCTGCCGCCCGGTGATTTTGAGTCGATCGCCGGGCGATGGCATTTTTTTTATTCGGTATCTATACAAAACCGACGCGGCGTGTTATAATAAATACCAACGATATGATAGCGGGGGGATGAAAATGCAGCTGCAACAGCAGAAGGCCGAGCTATATATACCGGACGGCAAAACGGAGGAGCAGGCGCTTTCTCGCACGACAGACCTATGCTTTGCCGCACACCAGGACGACATAGAAATTATGGCATATGGACCGCTGGTACAGTGCTTCGGCAGTGCCGACCGGTGGTTCACGGGGGTAGTGCTGACGGACGGCGGCGGATCGCCGCGCAGCGGCATCTACGCAGACTATACGAACGAGGACATGATGCGCGTACGCGCCGAGGAACAAAAAACCGCGGCGCAGATCGGTAAATATGCCGCGCAGTTTTTGCTGGCGTATCCCAGCGCGTTGGTCAAGCAGAAAAGCAACGATGCGCTCGTTGATGAAATCAGAGAGATTATTCTGTGCTGTGCGCCTGAGGTGGTCTACACACATAATCTTGCAGATAAGCATGATACCCATGTTGCCGTAACGCTGCGAGTTATACAGGCGCTGCGGCTGCTTCCGGCTGAACGAAGACCGAAAAAGGTGATTTCGCTGGAGGTTTGGCGTGACCTTGACTGGCTGTGCGACGAGGACAAAATCCCCTTCGACACCGGTGCGCACGCGAACCTTGCCGCGGCATTGCTGGGGGTGTACGACAGCCAGATTGCGGGCGGCAAACGCTATGACCTGGCAGCGATCGGCCGCAGACTTGCAAATGCAACTTTTTTTGACAGCCATACCGTTGACGCAACCGACAGCATTTCATTTGGGCTGGATATCACGGCGCTGATTAAGCAGGACGTCGATCCGGTCAATTTTATCAAAGGCTATATCCGCAGGCTTGAGGATGACATTACCGCGCGCATTGCTAAATTTAATTAAGTACAAGCGAGGAACTTAACATGCGTTTTTTGGGGCTTGATATTGATTTGAAAAACAGTCCGACACTTGACCCGCAATTCTTGCCTATGTCGTTGTTTGTTAAATCGTTTTTGAAGCAGGCGAAGCAGCCCATATCGCTTTGCGTTGAGCGTAACGACGGTCTTTGCGCGGTCTATGATACCTTTATCACAGGCGAAAATGCCGAAGCGGACCACTATTATATTGAGCGAACGGTAAAGCTGCTGCTCTGGCTTAAGGGCGGGTTTCGTGTGTATATTTGCGGCAACGACGGCATGGCGGAATACATCAGGACGGTCTATAGTGAATCCGGCGCGCGCGCGTTTGACAGCGCCTTTATGGCGCGGGTATATGAGCGCCCGTTTGAGGTGGTTGCCCTGCCAATGAGCGAAAAGCCTGCCGAAAACGAACAGGCACAGCGCGTGGGCGGCAACATAAAGGGCTGCCGCATCGGCTTTGATGCGGGCGGCAGCGACCGAAAGGTGTCCGCCGTAATTGACGGTGAAGCGGTCTACAGCGAAGAGGTTGTCTGGGCGCCGAAGACCAACGCAGACCCTGCTTATCATTTTGAGGGGATATGCAGCGCGTTGCGCACCGCAGCCTCAAAAATGCCGCGGGTGGATGCGATCGGCGTCAGCTCCGCAGGCATCTACATTGATAACCGCACCATGGTAGCGTCGCTGTTCTTAAAAGTGCCGCAGGATTTATTCGACGCGCAGGTCAAGGACATCTATATCCGTGCCGCGCGGGAATTCGGCAAATTCGGTGATATTCCGCTGCGCGTTGTGAACGACGGCGACGTGACTGCCTTAGCCGGCGCGATGGAGCTTGCGGACAACAACGTGCTCGGCATCGCAATGGGTACCAGCGAGGCGGGCGGATTTGTTGACCGCAACGGCAATATCACCGGCTGGCTCAATGAGCTTGCCTTCGTGCCGGTCGACGCGAACCCCTCTGCTATGGCGGACGAGTGGTCGGGTGACATCGGCTGCGGCGTAAAATATTTTTCGCAGGACGGCGTGATTAAGCTTGCGGATGCCGCGGGCATCGAGCTCGACCCTGCGCAGACGCCCGGCGAAAAATTAAAAGCGGTTGCCGCCTTGCTGGGCAAAGGTGATCCGCGCGCAACCGAAGTTTATAAGTCGCTGGGCTGTTATTTGGGGCATACGCTGCCGTATTATTGGTCTTTCTACGGATTTAAATATGTGCTGCTGCTGGGGCGCGTGATGTCCGGCGCAGGCGGGGATATCATCACCGCGGCGGCGCGGCAGGTTCTGGCGGAAGAATATCCGGATTGTGATTTTTATGTGCATGTGCCGGACGAAAGCAAGCGCCGCGTTGGGCAGAGCGTTGCCGCGGCAAGTCTCTGACGTGGTTTTTGGTGAATTTTGCTTGTTCTCCCTGCGTACGGTGATGAAATATGCGTCACTATTCGCCCTTGATTTTTGCGCGGAGGCGTGATAAAATAAAAGTAGGACAAGGTAAATCCGAATTTATGGGAGGAAAAGCGATGAAAATGATCTACAGCGGTAAGACGAAGAATGTGCTGTGCGATGAAGCGACAGGGGAGTACTACCTGTTCTTCAAAGACGATGCCACGGGCGAGGACGGGGTATTTGATCCCGGCTCAAACACAGTTGGCGGCAGCGTGTCGGGCAAGGGAAAGATCGGCTTGACGATTTCGCAGTATTTCTTTGAACTGATGAAAAGCAACGATATTCCGACGCACTACCTCGGCGCGGATTTGGATGCCTGCATGATGAAGGTGCGCAATGTAGAGGTGCCGAAGCTGGAGTTTGTGCTGCGGTATTTTACAGCGGGCAGCATGTGCCGCCGTTTTACGCTGGAAGCCGGCATTCCGTTCGATCCACCCTATCTTGAGGTCACATTAAAAGACGACGACCAGGGTGATCCGCTGATCAGCGACAGGCTTTGCCTGCTGAAGGGTATGCTGCAGCCGGGCGAATACGATAAAGCGCTGGCGTTGCTGGTGCGTGTGGGCGATGTTTTGCGCGCGGAGGTTGCGGCGCTTGGACTAAAGCTGATTGATTTTAAAATCGAGTTTGGATTCGATGCCGACCGTAACATCTACATTGCCGATGAGATTACGCCGGATATCTGGCGTGTACAGGACGAAGCCGGAAATATTCCGAACCAGATTGACTGCGCGAAGATGATTTTAGCCAGAATTAACGCAAAAAAAGTATAATCAAAGCGAATACATACACTGCCCCGCAAGGTTGATTTTAACCTTGCGGGGTACTTTATAAAGTTCGTTTATTCGGATGGCGCCGTCTGTCTTTTTTTCTGCCGCAGTTTTCCGCGGTATATCACGCCCACCGAAATCGACGCGATGATCATACTGGCTGTCAACGCGATTGCAATTACTAACGTGCGCACGGGCTGAAAATGCAGGGGTGAATTCGTGTTTTCCTGCGGCGGATAGCGCAAGACCGCCGGTTCATTCTGTGAGGGCAACGCTGCGAATGCAAAGGTGCGCGTCTCTTTAGAAGGCACAATACTTTCGCGCACAAAATCAACCTTGAGGCTAAAGCTCTGCCGCTTTTGCGGCAGGACGCATTCATAGCGCAGCCGCACCGTCTCGCCGGGACGTATCAAAATGCGGTCGGTCAGGGGGACCTCCAGGCGTAAACCCTCTGCCTGCACGGAGGTCAGGCTTAACTCATAGTCAGAGAGATTTTTCAGCAGCAGCTTGTCATCTTCTCCGGTCAGATAGCCACTCACGCTGTTTGAAAAACGTGCTTCTATACCGTCGTTTGGGTTGCACGAATCGCGGAACTGCGGATAATCGGGGTTGGAATATACGTCCTTTATTTCATCGGTATAAAGCCATTTGATATATAAGTCGCGCGCATAGGAATCCCAGGCAGCCTGCCCGTGATATTGCCCCAAAAATATCCAGGTCTGATCGGGCAAATAGCAGGACGAGGCATCAATTGCGCCGTCGGGTGAGCGGTGCGGGTGCGCGGGGTTGGCGCATACCTGTTCAGCGGGAACATCGACCTCTCCCTTTTTACCCAGCGGCAAAACTGTCGCTCCCGTGGTGGAAGCAAGGTCGATGATGCGGTCGGAGTTGATCATATTTCCGCCGACCAGAGGCGCATTCGCCCCGCAAACCAGAGCGATTTTCACCCCCCTGCTCTGCCAATATTTTAAGGTTTCGCTTATGTTCGGCATCATCTGGTAGTGTATGATGTCGCTGCGCCGGATGAGCTCCGCGTTTTTAACCGGGTCGAGGTAACGCGCCTTCATGCGCTCATATTCCGCGGGCGGCATAATATCCCAAAAGCTTCCGAATTTTTGAATCAGCGGTTTTACGAGATAGGTGCGGATGATTTGCAGCGCAAGGTCGCTGATCACCTCCATCGAAACCCCGCCGATGCGCTGGTTGATGGAAAGCTCGCGCTCCAGATAGATTGCAGCAAACTCAAGCAAGACCGCGGGGTCAAACGCAAAACTTTCATTTTCCATAATGTCCACGGTGAGCTGCGAGCCGCGAATCGCGGGGGCATGCATCACAACGCCTTCAATGTCTTCACCGCCATACAAAGAAAGATATGCAGCTGCCAGCTGCCCGCCATAACTAATCCCGAACAGGTTAACCTTATCGTGTCCGGAATCGGCTTTGACCTCTTGTATGAATTGATGCAGCGCTGCGGAGCCCTCCACCTGACCGAGCCGCCAGTCGTTGGCAAAGCAATAGATGTGATCTGCTGGCACAGTGGGCATGAATGTGTTCGTGATGGTGCGCTGGCTGTTCAGGCGTTCCTCTCCGCGCGCGAGCATCACATCCCAACGGGCATTTTTTGCTCCGTGCGGGCGGGCGGTAACGTTATACTTCGGCGAACCGTCGTCGTTCATTTCCATTTTACTCAGCAAAGGCGCAACCTCGCCAAACTTTTCCACAACTTTATCCGCATTGCCGCCTGCGTCTACGATGAGTTTCGGCAGGGTGTAAAGCAGGACGTCTGCCAGGGAGCGTACGCTTTTTCCGTTGAGCGACGGCATCCAAATCTGCTGTTCAGTCGGCAGACCATAATCTAAAAAGAGCTGCGGTCCGCTGTAGCCCTGTAAGATAATCAAAGGCGTAGGGTCCTTTGCAGCGGCATATGCGGGCGCGGCGGCAATCACAATCAAAACAGCCGCCAACGCAAAGCAGCACAGCTGACGAAAAATTCGTTTCATAAACAACCTCCTTGACTCGGGTAGAGATCATACCCCGCGTAAGACCAAACGGGCGAGGCATAAAGCCGCGCCCGCTAGGTGGGTTGCAAATCAATTATTTGAACTTACGCTTCCGTGCGGCCTCTGACTTTTTCTTCTTCCGGACGGACGGCTTTTCATAGTGTTCTCTCTTGCGAACCTCTTGGATCACTCCGTCGCGGGAGGTCTGTTTTTTAAAGCGGCGCAGTGCGCTGTCCAGGGACTCATTTTCCTTAACTCTAACCTGACTCATGTGTTTCCCTCCCCTCGATTTGACTCGATCCGAGCTAACAATAGCTAAAATCACCGTAATGTATTATAGCGGAAGCGGGTCTGTTTGTCAACCTTTTTCTTGGAAAGTTACAAAATCGTAAGAATTATTTAACAACAAGGTTAATTAGCCGTCCGGGCACGAAAAGTTCTTTTACAACAGTTTTGCCCTCGAGGCTGGTCACAACAGCGTTGCGCGCCTGCGCCAAAGCCTCCTCTTTTGAGATGTCTGCCGCCATGTTGAGCCGCGCGCGGCCCTTGCCGTTGACCTGCACAAGGATTTCCACCGTGGTCTCGCGGCACTTATTTTCGTCCCACTCCGGCCATTTTTGCTGATAAAGCCGCCCGCCGAAATGCAGCGTTTCCCATAATTCCTCGGTCATGTGCGGCGCAAAGGGGTTGAGCAGCAACAGGAAGATTTTGTATTCTTCCGTCGTAATCGAGCCCGAATCCGCAACCACATTCAGCAGGCTCATCATTGCGGCGATGGCAGTGTTGTGCTTGAGCGCCTCCGTGTCCAGCGAGACCTTGCGTATTGTGCGATGGAACGCACCTTCCATTGCTGGGCGCAGCTTGCCTTCAACACGCACGTCCTGTAACGCCCAAATGCGATCCAGGAAGCGCCTGCAGCCCTTAATGCTGGCGGAATTCCACGGCGCTGTTTTCTCAAAATCGCCGATGAACATTTCATAAAGCCGCAGGGTGTCCGCGCCGTACTGCGCGATGATTTCGTCGGGGCTGACCACATTGCCGCGGGACTTTGACATCTTTTCGCCGTCCTCGCCCAGGATCATGCCGTGGCTTGTGCGTTTCTGATAGGGCTCGGGGCAGGGGACGGAGCCGATGTCATAGAGGAATTTGTGCCAAAAACGGCTGTATAGCAGGTGCAGCGTGGTGTGCTCCATTCCGCCGTTGTACCAGTCCACCGGCATCCAGTAGTCCAGCGCCTCCTTGCTTGCGAGCGCATTGTCGCAGCCGGGGTCACAGTAGCGCAAAAAGTACCAGCTCGAGCCCGCCCACTGCGGCATGGTGTCGGTTTCGCGCTTTGCCGCCGCGCCGCACACAGGACAAGTGGTGTTCACCCAGTCGGTCAGCAGCGCAAGCGGCGACTCGCCGTCGTCCGTCTGCTCGTATTGCTCCACATAGGGCAGGGTCAGCGGCAGCTGCTCCTCCGGCAGCGGCACCATGCCACAGTGCGGGCAGTGCACGATGGGCACCGGCTCGCCCCAATAGCGCTGGCGCGCGAACACCCAATCCCGCAGCTTAAAATTCACTTTTTCCCAGCCGATTTTCTGTTCGGTGAGCCACGCAATGATCCTGACCTTCGCTTCTTCGACTGAAAGTCCGGTCAAAAAGCCTGAATTCACCATCACGCCCGTCGCGCAGTCGGTGAACGCTTCTTTTTCGATATCGCCGCCCGCAACGACTTCAATGACCGGCAACTCAAATGCGCGCGCGAACTCCCAGTCACGTGTATCATGCCCCGGAACCGCCATAATCGCCCCGGTGCCATATGAAATCAGCACGTAGTCAGAAATGAAGATCGGGATTTCTTCGCTGTTCACGGGATTGATCGCACGAACGCCCTTAAGCCGCACACCGGTCTTTTCTTTATTCAGCTCTGTGCGCTCAAATTCCGATTTTTTGCCCGCCGCGCTGCGGTAGGCAAGGATTTCGTCCATATTTTCCAGGCGGTCCGCCCATTTGTCCAGCAGCGGGTGTTCAGGGCTCATCACCATATACGTCGCGCCAAACAGCGTGTCGGGGCGCGTGGTGTAGATTTCGATCTCGTCTTCTGCTGTGGTAGCAAAGCGAACCTGCGCGCCCGTGCTGCGGCCGATCCAGTTGCGCTGCTGTGTGCGTACGCGTTCCACGTAGTCCAGACCGTCCAGGTCGTCCACGAGCCGCTGCGCATATTCTGTGATTTTCAGCATCCACTGGCTTTTTTTCTTTTGCAGAACTTCGCTGTGGCAGCGCTCGCATGTGCCGCCGACTACCTCTTCGTTCGCCAGCACGCATTTGCAGCTCGTGCACCAGTTTACCGGCATATCTTTTTTATAAGCCAGCCCCTGCTTAAACATCTGCAAAAAGATCCACTGCGTCCAGTGATAGTAATTCGGGTCGGTGGTATTTGTTTCGCGGCTCCAGTCAAAGCTGAAGCCGAGCGACTGCGCCTGCTTTTTAAAGTGCGCAATATTCTTCTCCGTCACCTCTGCGGGGTGGATGTGGTTTTTGATGGCATAGTTCTCCGTCGGCAGACCAAAGGCGTCCCAGCCAATGGGATACAGCACGTTATAGCCCTGCAAGCGCCGCTTGCGCGCGATGATATCGAGCCCGGTATACGGTCTTGGGTGACCGGCGTGCAGCCCCTGCCCGGAGGGGTAGGGAAATTCAATCAGCGCATAAAATTTGGGCAGGCTGAAGTCCTGCTTGGCGTGGAACACGCCGCTTTCCTCCCAAATGCGCTGCCATTTCGGTTCGATTTCTTTCGGGATATAGGGGTTCATGCGCTCATCTCCTATTTCTGCATTCTGCATTGTCGTTATGGCAGTTTAAGTGTTCTTGACATAAAAACAATCTTCCTGCCAGTGTTTTTGGTTTTCATCAATATATTGCCATATATGTTGATATTCCGCTTTGCTGCGAATGATGTGGTCGTGAAAAGACGCTTGCCACATCTGAAACCCATACGTTTGATTTGTTTTTCTTTTTATTACCGCAACAATCCTAGGGATCAACGCTGCTGTAGGGCGCGACGCCCTCGGCGCGTCGTTTTCTTTATGGGCGTGCGTATCATCTGTCTTTATAGCTATCAGCATATGAACATGGATAGGCATAACGATAAAATGATCAATGGAAACATTGTTGTAAAGCAGCCGCGTTTTTTCGATTTCTCTATAAACGATTTCTCCATATTCAGACAATTGCAGAAACGTTGCGCCCTACAATCTTACCCAACATTTCATGCCTGTCTTTAACGCAAAATGTAATAAAATAAGCACCGCTGCGATTGTAGTCAAAGCCTTTTAGTCTGGGGTGCTTCCTGATAGGAAGATTTTCCATGCCATTCATCCCAGCTCATGTATAAACAGTCCGCTGAGCAGCTTCGGCTCGAACCATGTGCTTTTTGGCGGCATGATATTGCCGCTGTCGGCAATGTCCATCAGCTCATCCATTGTGGTGGGGAACATCGCGAAGGCTACGCCTTCCGCCGGGCAGCGCCGCTCCAGTTCCTCTAGCCCGCGAATGCCGCCGATGAACTCGATGCGCTTGTCCGTCCGGGGGTCTTCGATTCCCAACAAAGGCGCAAGCAGATTTTTTTGCAAAATCTCCACGTCCAGCCGCGCCACAGGATCCTGCTCATTAAAACTGCCGTCCTTTGCCCGCAGGCGATACCATTGACCGCCCAGCAGCATGCCGAAGCAGTGCGTCTCCTCCGGGTGATAAGGCTGTCCCGTCAATGTAAGAGCGTCACAGTCGAACGAGCCTTTTATTTTTGTCAAAAATTCTTCGCGGCTTAAGCCGTTGAGGTCATGTACCACGCGGTTGTAGTCCAGGATTGTCAACTCGTTTGCGGGGAATGCCACCGCCAGAAAGAAATTAAATTCCTCCCCGCCGGTGTAATGTGAACACTGCGCGCGTTTCTGCATCCCAACATGATAAGCCGAGGCGCAGCGGTGGTGTCCGTCCGCGATATAAAGGCTGTCCATTGCGGTAAATTCAGTCTGCAACGTCTGTACAAGCGCTGCGTCAGTGATCGGCCAAATCTCCTGCAGCGCATGATCCGGACCGTCGAAGCTGCTTTCTGCCGAATGCGATTTGCACCAGCCATTCAGCAAGTCTGCAACGGTTTTTTCGTTCCGATAAGCCAAAAAAATTGGTCCGGTGTTGGCGTTGCAGGCACTTACGTGGCGGATGCGGTCCGCTTCTTTGTCCGCGCGGGTCAGCTCATGCTTCTTGATCACGTTGTTGCGGTAGTCGTCAATCGAAGCGCAGCCAACCAGACCGGTCTGTGTGCGTCCGCGCCAGGTTTGGCGGTAAATATAAAACAGCGGCTTATCATCCTGCACAAGGACGCCCTCCGCTATGCAGCGCCGGAGGTTCGCCGCAGCGGTTTCGGAGACAATATC
>JAVBSB010000063.1:0-2869 GCA_031547365.1 Oscillospiraceae bacterium
AGCGCAACAAACACCAGCGTAAATCCCGATACGAACCCCAGCGCATTTTGCAGGGTCTTACGCTTGTTTGACTCCCCTGCCGCAAAAAACGAGATGTAAATCGGCAGCATGGGCAGCAAGCACGGCGATATAAAGGTGATAATACCCTCTAAGAATAACAAAATATATTGCATCGCATACCCCTTCCGACGGCGTTGTAATTATTATAACCGATACTTATTGATTGTTATGAAGACAGTTCTGCCTGACTTTCCTTTTTCGCGCCTCGCCTGTTGATGAAAAACAGCACCAAGAATCCTACAGGCAAGATCGCTCCGGCTAAAACACCGTTGTTGATGCCGCTGCGGTCGCTGACGATGCCCATCATCCACGGTCCGACCGAGCAGCCAAGGTCGCCTCCCAGCGCAAGCAGACCGAACAGCGCCGTTCCGCCGCGCGGCATACGCTCCGCGCTGGCGTGCAGCGTACCCGGCCACATTAACGAAACTGTAATGCCCGTCAGCGCGCAGGCCGCCAGCGCAAGCGCGGGGCTTTTGCTCAGCGCCGCCGTAACATAGCAGACCACACAGCCGAAACCGCCGAAAATCAAAAATTTATCCAGCGGGAATTTGCTCTCAAATTTTCCGTAGAACATGCGGATAACCGCCATCAGCAGCGCAAAGACGCTCGGTCCGAGCAGATCGCCGACAATCTTCGTCACGCCTATGCCTTTTTCCGCAAACAGCGACGCCCACTGCGCCATAGAGGTCTCTGACGCGCCGGAAAACGCCATAATACCAATTGCAAGCCACAGCCTTTTATCACGCAGAAGCTCTCCAAACGGCATGGAAGCGGTCTCGTTCATGCGCGGCTCTGCCATGGGTGCCGACGCGAACCCGCTCATAGTGATCAGCGGAATAATCGACCACGCCATGGGGATGGCATACCAGTACGAATCCGGCAAAAAGCGCATGACGATCGTCGTCACGACTACCGTGAGCATCTGCCCCCAGCAATAAAATGAATGCAGCAGGGTCATGGAGCCGGCGCCCAAATGCCCGCTCACTTGATTGACAATCGGACTCACGAGCACCTCGATCAGCCCGCCGCCCATAGAAAAAACAATCGTTGCGAACAACAAGCCTGTGTAGATGAAGCTCTGCTGCAATATGAGAGGGAACAGCCCAAATAAAACCAGCCCCGAAGCGACCAATAAATGCGCTGTCACCAAGCATTTTCGGTAGCCAACCTTATCTGCAAGCCTTGCGGCAAGAAAATCCACAATCAGCTGCGTCAGAAAATTAATCAGCACCAGACGAAACAGCTTTTCGTAATTGAGATTGTAGTCCCGCGCCAGCAGCACAAACAGCAGCGGCGGCAGATTGATGATAACCGCGTGGCTAATGTAAGAAAGATAGCAGGAATGCAAGGTTCGCTTATAATTCATGTGTTTCTCCTGTTCCTAGGCGATTGTTCGATTCGATCTAAACTAAGGTATGCAAACCCGCCGCTTTGCAGTAGGAGGGTATCATAATAATCCGTAGTAATATCAACGCCGAAGCTGCCGTCCGCATGCGCAAGCACTGTATATTGCGTAAGCTTTGAGTCGGCAAGCAGCTGCTCCAGCTGCGGCTTTTTGATGCCGTAAAGCTTAATGCGCGCGGGGGACAGATTCAGTAGTTTGAGTGTATCGCCCGCGCTGTTGTCGGGCGCGCACATAAAGTTGCAAATTTCAAAGTGATCGCAATTGCTCTCCGCATTGATCAACAGGTTCTGCCGCTCCTGCGTGACGCAGAAATTTTCCAAGCGCACATGGTGAATATTTCCTACGCCGCGCGTATAGGCAGGGTCGTCCTTTTCAACCAGCGGCGTGCGGCAGTGCCGCGCTGCGTCCATATTGATTGCGCTGCTGTAGCAGCCGCCCCGCACATCGCGAATAATAATGTTGCCGATTTCAGCTGTGACGCTCAGCATACGCACAAAGCAATGGCAGCTCTCGGCTTGAATGTCTTCGATCACTACGTTGCGGATGAACCCGCGCGCAAGGTCGCGGTTTTCCGTACGCACTACGCAGTCGTCAGCGTTCAGGGCAATCAGGTCGTCGGCTGTCGTACCCTTTGTCGTGCAGTGAATGGCGCGGATCACGCCGTTTTCGCAGAAACCGCCCAAATGGATGCCGTCGTTGTTTATGGAATTTTTCTCGTGCGAAAGCGTAATGTCTTCTATCAAAAAGCTGCGTATCCACCCAAACCGTGTGAAATACGCCGCCGCATTGCGTAGCTTCATGCCTGAAAACACCAGATTATTTACATGCACAAAGTTCATCATCGCGCCGGAATAGCCCTGCTCGTCAAAAATATCGCTCTTGGGGTTGCCGGCATAGCAGCCGTCCCAGGTGCCGCCTATAATTGTAATATTTACGTCCTGACCGCCGTTGACGCTTGCCGCATTGCGCAAAAGAAAGTCGCCGCGCCGCTTCATCGTGCCTTCGCAGGCCGAAACGCAGGCGTTGTCATCCAGCGCAAGCACGGTGTTCGAGCGTATGGTCAGCGGGCGGGCAACCATGTACTCCCCCGCGGGCAGAAACAGCATCCGCTCGCCGGAGTCAAATGCGCGCTGCATCACCGTTGCAAAATCGTCGCCTTTTTCACTGTAATGAAGCACATTCACGCCGAAGCGCCGGGCTGTTTCTCGCAGAACATCACAGTTCATCCTATCACCATTCCCTTGAAATTTTATATCCGAATGAGTGTACCATATTATGCGGCACTATGAAAGAGAAACTACGCCCGTCAATAACAATCACAAAGAAAATTAACAAAAATGCTACCACTTTTTAACGGTAACTGTTATAATTAAATGGAAAATTCGGAAGACTGCTATATTTTAA
>JAVBSB010000084.1:0-5627 GCA_031547365.1 Oscillospiraceae bacterium
TTTGGTTATTAGCGCCCGCCGGCACCGGAACTGGCGCAACAGCAACAAAAGGCGGCAGCTGGCAGATGATTCTCCTGTTGGTGGTCATGGTGGGCGTCATGTATTTGACCATGATCCGTCCGCAACGCAAGCGCCAAAAAGAAGAGCAGGCGGTGCGTGACAACATCTCCATCGGCGACGAGATCACTACCATCGGCGGTATTATGGGGCGCGTTGTCACCGTAAAAGAGGATAGCATCATCATCGAAACCGGTGCGGACCGCACAAAGCTACGCATCATCCGTTCGGCCATCGGCGTGAACAACACGAACCAGGAGAGAATAGAAGCGGAGCGCGAAGCCGCGAGATTGGCGCAGGAAGAAGCGCGCAAGGAAAAGCTTTCTGCCAGCGGCAAAGAGCGTAAAAAGAGCAAGAAGGACAAATTCGACGAATAACAGCCTATGAACTGCACCCTGAAGCGGACGATTGTCGCGATAGGGTGCAGTTTTATTAGTTAATTAAATAACGAAAGGGGTTGTATATGAAAAAAATAGTACTCGTTTTAATGGTCATCGTTCTCATCGCCGCGTGCGCGCCGCTTGCAAGCGCGTCGTCAGTTGAGAGCAAGGCTTCTACACAGTCTTTGGTTGATTACCTTGATACAGTCTATAACAAATACAGCAACAACAGCACCTTTGACTACCTATTCAGAACCTATACAACAAGCACACGCTGTAACCTTGGTATTTTGTCACGGATCAATGCGCAGAAGCATTTGAAGCATAATATTCCATATGATACCTTGCTATACCCGAAAGGTACGCCGGTTTTCTTGGTGGAGCAGCATAAAAGCCCCATGGACTCTGTTCTATATGGTACGCGTAACCTGCGATATAATGGCTGCGAGCTGATTGCAGTGCATAACGTACTGCTGGAACTCGGCAAGTATAAGCCAATGTCTCAGATTATTTACGACTTTGAAAGCGTCGGCGCAATCTGGCTGGAGGGGGAGTTCGGCACAAAAATTATGCAGTACAATGCATACCTGAAGAAGCAAGGCGTAAAAACACAGGAATTCCGCACAGTCAAGCAGTTGGACGATGCCCGCAAAGACGGGGACGTTTTTATTCTGACCTACCGATGGATGACTGACATAGGTATCCATACGATTATGGTCAAGCAAACAGATGGGCGTTTAATGACATACAACAACGGCGGAGATGCTCTTTATGATTCATTTGCGCAGCTTATAGACTTAAACGGTCCATTCCTGATGGCAACGCGGATAGCGGCATAACACGCAACAAATAATCATTGCCTTACATCGTTTTGATGTAAGGCAAAATTATTTTTAAAAACACTTGACATAGTGTGTTATACACAGTATAATGATAATAACAATAATGTAGGAGGTGGGGCGCTTGGAGAAAAACGAAATTGTATCCGGTTTTTTGCTGGAGCTGCGCAGGGGTACGGTTATTCTTTGCGTGCTGGCAAAGCTCAGACAGCCGACCTATGGGTATCAGCTGATCACAGAGCTTGCGGGTACGGGGCTGCCGGTGGAAGCAAATACGCTGTACCCGCTGCTGCGGCGGTTAGAGGCGCAGGGTCTGCTGAAAAGCGAGTGGAACACCGAAGGCACGAAGCCGCGCAAATTTTACGCTGCAACGCCGCTTGGGCTGGAAGCGCTGGACGCGTTAAAGGCGCATTGGCAAGTAACCGTGCAGAGTATGCACGCAATTCTAGAGGAGGATGAGACATGAACGAGTTGATTGAGCGCTATATTTATGCGGTAACGCGGCATTTGCCGCAGAAGCAGCGGACGGATGTGGAGCAGGAGCTGGAAAGCCTGATTTCCGATATGCTGGACGCGCGCTGCGGCGCGATTACACCGGAAGAAAAAGATGTTCGGGTCGTGCTTACGGAGTTGGGCTCGCCGTGGGAGCTGGCAGCAAAATACGCCGGTGAAGAAAAGAAAGCCCTCATCAGCGGCGAATATTTCCTGATTTATAAGCGTGTTCTTAAGATCGTCCTGCCCATCGCAGCCGCTGCGGTCGCTTTCGCAGGGATACTGAATGTCTTTTCGGGCGCTGCGCTTGAGGGGGGCGCGTTGCAGGCAGCAATAACCATGATGGCGCAGAGCATTGGCGGCGCGTTTGGCGGGCTGCTGCAGGCGTTTGCGATTATTACCTTTATTTTTGCGGTTCTGGAGCGCAAAAAAGTGAAGTTCAATGAGGGCGATTTTATTTCGAGCCTGCCGCAGGTACCAAAAACGAACGCGCGCATTAAGCCCGGCGAACCGATCTCCGGTATGGTGATGTGCGTTGTAATGACCCTTGTATTCATCGGCTTTCCGCAGATCATCGGCGGTTCAGTCAATGGTAGCGGATGGTTTCCGCTGTTTGATACGCAGGCGGTGCGAAGTGTATGGTTTTTGTTTGTGCTCTGGGCGGTGCTGGGTATAGGCAAGGAAATCGTGAGGCTCATTGAGGGCTGCTATACCCGGCGCGTATTGATCGTCACGGTTGCGGCGGATTTACTTACGTTGGGCTGCGCGGCGGGGATTTTTTTGCAGAGCCGCCTAATAAACCCCGACTTCGGGTCAAGGCTTATTTTCCTTGCTTTTGAAGAACCGGCGCTGAAAAATATTTTCGCGCACTTCAACCTGTTTATCTTCGGTGCCGTTGTGTTCGCGCTGGCGATAGACATCGTCACAACCACGGTTAAGACGCTGAAGTATGACCGCTGATGCAACCTGAAGCGTCATTTCTGCATCCTGTATTCACATTTCTCATTTATTCCGCAGCCTGCGCAGGCTTCGCGGCAGTTGGGCGTGGTTTTTGCGGCATAGGCGCGTTCGCGCTCGCGCCATAAAAATTGCCTTGTTATCCCATAATCGAGGTGCTCCCATGGGAGTGCCTCGTCTTTTTCACGCGCCCGCAGATATTTGCTCGGCTCTATGCCGCAGACCGCGAAGCATTCCTGCCACAATCCAGGATTGAATTGATCGTCCCAGCTGTCAAATCGCGCGCCTCTGCGCCACGCCAGCTCTAGCGCGTTCGCCAGCTGCCTGTCGCCTCGCGCAAACACGCCTTCAAGCAGGCTGGTTTCGCAGCCGTGGCAGTGCAGGCGAATTTTATGGCTGCGTATGCTCGCGCGTAATAAATCCTGCTTACGCGCAATTTCCTCCCGTGAGTCCATCGCTTCCCATTGGAAGGGCGTAAAGGGCTTGGGTACAAAGGTTGCAACGCTCACGGAGACCTGCACGCCCTTACCCTTCGGTCTGTCGGGGTTGCTGTAGTACACATCCACAACCTTTTGCGCGAGGTCAGCAATGCCTATGATATCCTCATCGGTTTCGGTGGGCAGCCCAAGCATAAAGTAGAGCTTTACCGCCGTCCAGCCGCCGGAAAAAGCCTGCCGCGCGGTGGCAAGAATCTGCTCCTCCGTGATATTTTTATTGATCACATAGCGCAGGCGCTGTGTGCCTGCCTCCGGAGCAAAGGTAAGTCCGCTGCGGCGTACCAGCGCAAGCTTTTTCATCATATCCATAGGGAATTGATCGATGCGCAGGCTCGGTACCGATACATTGATTTTTTGCGGCACTGCCCAGTCAAGCATTGTGTCGAGCAGCTCGGGCAGGCGGGTGTAGTCGCTTGTGCTCAGGCTGCAAAGCGAGATTTCCTCATAGCCTGTGTTGTCGCAGAGCGCGCGGCACTGCGCGTTCACCACCTCGGGTGATTTTTCGCGCACAGGTCGATTTAAAAAGCCTGCCTGACAGAACCTGCACCCACGGATGCAGCCGCGAAACACCTCTGTCACGGTGCGGTCGTGTACGACCTCCAGCAGAGGCACAACGAAATCCTGCGGAAAATAGCAACTATCCAAGTCAGTGATGATACGTTTTTTTACCCCCTGCGGCTGCGCAACTGCGGGCACGTACACCCCCGGAATTTGTGCTGCAGACTGTAGAAATGCATTTTTCGTGCGACTTTGCCGTTTGTGCTCCGCCAATAAATCGAACAGCTCGTCGTTGACCTGCTCACCCTCGCCGAGGATAAATATATCGACAAAGGGTACCAGCGGCTCGGGATTGCACGCGCAGGGACCGCCTGCTATCACCAAAGGCGCAAGCTCCTTGCGCTCGGCGCTGCGCAGCGGAATTCCTGCCAAGTCAAGCATATTCAACACATTGGTGTAGCTCATCTCATATTGCAGCGTAAAGCCCAGCACATCAAATTCGCGCAAAAAATCGCCGCTTTCCAGCGCCCAAAGCGGCACCTTCGCCTCGCGCATTGCGGCTTCCATATCTACCCAGGGCGCAAATACGCGCTCACACCAGCAATCTGCGCGGGCATTGGCAAGGCTGTAGAGGATCTTCATCGCGAGGTTCGACATACCGATCTCATAGGTATCGGGGAAGCAAAATGCATAGCGCAGCAGGACTTCCTGCGGGTTTTTCATTATGCTGCCGGGCTCGCCGCCGGTATAGCGGCCGGGCTTTTGCACCTTAGCAAGCAGAGGCTCAAAATCTTGAAACGACATGGTACTCCTCATAAAATGATATTGCATTTCACACAAAAATGCGGTATACTGTATGCAGATTATTTGAAGGGGGAGCGGTATGGGTAAGCAAGCGAAGCTGAAAGCGATGCGCAAGGAAGAAAGAGAGTCACAAAAAAAACGTAAAAAGCATTTTAAGCTGCCGCAAATCCGGTCGGCACAGACGGCGCAAAACGCTCGCCTCAGTTGGAAAGACCCTGCATTGCGGTACAGCGCCGCGCGGATCAATTTGCTGGTGATGATCGGTCTTTCCTGCCTTTACGCTGTGCTGTCCGCATTTGACCTCGAAATACTGTTTTTACCGAGGTCCATTTTTGTGGATTTGATCATCCGCGCGTTCTTGGATAGCGCGCCTGCGGTCGGTTTTGTTTTTGCGGGGCTGGCTTTAGCTGCCTATCTGCTGTGCTGGCTTATGTCAAAAAAGCATTTTAGCTGGCTTGTGGTTGCGCTGGTGCTGTTCATCATTGATATCGGGATTATGGGGTTCACGATCCTTTTTTTGATAGCAAACAAAGGTCTGCACGCCTCCTACCCCATCGTTTTTATGTACCAAATTCTCGTGCTGGTCGGTCTGTGTATCGGCATCAGCGCTGCAAGGCAAATCAAGCGGAAGAGGCTGTAAAAGCCTAAGCCATATTATAGCACGCGGCGCGGTAAAAGGCAAGCCTTAACAGAGGCGCGCGTTTTCGCTTGCAAAGCTGTGCGCAAAGCGCTATAATTATAAATACTTCTGGAAAATGACGAAAGGAGCGTTCCCAATGCCGATTAAGATCGATGCCCTGCTGCCCGCGCGCAGCATACTGGAAATGGAGAATATTTTTGTAATGAGCAGAGAACGCGCCATGCGTCAGGATATCCGACCGTTGCGCATCGTGATATTAAATCTGATGCCCACGAAGGTTGAGACTGAAACGCAGCTGCTGCGCCTGCTGAGCAATACACCTCTTCAAGTGGACGTTGAATTGCTGCAGGTGGTGACTCACACCTCAAAAAACACCTCGCAGGAGCATCTTCTGCAGTTTTATAAAACCTTTGACGAGATCAAAGACGAGCGGTACGACGGCATGATCGTCACCGGCGCGCCC
>JAVBSB010000046.1:0-8372 GCA_031547365.1 Oscillospiraceae bacterium
TTGATGAGTTGAATTATACAAGCGAATTGGGCAGCGAGGTCTATCGCTACCGTAAACAGGTTGTGAAGTAAATCGCGTGAAAGGGGACCGCATGGAGCGGATTATGGTGGCAATGAGCGGCGGCGTAGATAGCGCGGCGGCGGCGGCGTTGCTGGCGGAGCAGGGGCATGGCTGCGCGGGCGTACATCTTAAGCTGTTCGCAGGCGAAACACAAGACTGTGCGCGTACGAAGACCTGCTGCTCTGCGGAGGACGCGGAGGATGCCCGCGCGGCGGCGCAGCGGCTCGGTATGCCGTTTTATGTTTTTAATATGCAAAGCCGCTTTGAACAGGACGTAATCAAACGCTTTGTTGCGGCTTATATATGTGGCAAAACGCCGAATCCCTGCATCGACTGCAACAAATATATTAAATTTGCCGCGCTGCTACAGCGCGCAAGGCAGCTGGAATATGATGCGATTGCGACCGGTCACTATGTCCGCAGGGAATTCATGGGCGGGCGGTGGCTGCTGCGCAAAGGCTTGGATGCTTCAAAGGACCAGAGCTATGTGCTGTATATGCTGACGCAGGAGCAGCTGGCGCATACTTATTTTCCGCTGGGCAGCATGACGAAAGCGCAGGTGCGCGCCTATGCGGAAGAATGGGGGTTTCTTAATGCGCAAAAGCGCGAAAGTCAGGACATCTGCTTTGTGCCTGACGGCGACTACGGCGCTTTTTTAGAGCGTTATACAGGCGAGCCGCTTTCCCCCGGCAGCTTTATTAATCCGCAGGGACAGGTCATCGGCAGGCACCGCGGCACGCCCTGCTATACCCTCGGTCAGCGCAAAGGCTTGGGGCTGGCGCTGCCGGAGCCGGGCTATGTCTGCCGGATTGATTCGCAGAGCAATACCGTTACGGTGGGCGGCGAACACTTGCTTTTCAGCAAGACCCTACATGCAAATCAGCTCAACCTGATCGCCTGCGGCAGCCTGACCGCGCCTGTTCGCTGCTTGGCGAAGGTGCGCTACCGCCAGGCGGAGCAGTGCTGTACCGCCGAACAAACCGGCGAGGATGCCTTGCGTGTCACCTTTGACGAGCCGCAGCGCGCCATCACCCCCGGGCAGGCAGTTGTGCTCTACGACGGCGACTGCGTAATCGGCGGGGGAACGATCGCGTAAAGCTTACCGTCCCTGAGCGGCTCCCTCGTGAGGGAGCTCCTGCGCTTGGCGCAGGTGAGGGAGCATGCGGAGCATCGTTCCCCTGTAAGGCGCGACGACCTCGGCGCGCCGTTAGTGAAACTTTTGTAAGCGCCGATTACCCCGTAGGGGCGGCGTGCCATCCGCCCGTGCACAATTATATCATAAAACAAAAGCCGCCCCTTTCGGGACGGCTTTCATGAAGCTGCTCTTAGCCGAACAGACCGCCAATCTGCGCAAAAAAAGCCGTGAACCAGCCCGCGATGCCATTCCACAGGTTTGCGAAAAAGTCGCCGATGTCGGCAAAGGAGCCGAGGTAGCCGAAAAAGTTCGCCAACAGTTCCGTGATTTCTTCAATGATCGTCATTCAATTATCCCTCCTTGATGATGGTCTTGTCCGCATTCATTATATCACATAAATGGGATTTGTCAATTGATTTTAGCAAAATATCCCCTTGACAAAATTCGCAAAGGTGCTATAATAAAGGAGCAACACTTTATGAAGGAGGGTATTAAGCATGGATCTTGGATCATTATTTGATTTTAGTAAAATTGATTTTGATTTAAGCAAAATCAGCATCGGCGCAGTCATGAATGCTTTCAGCACAGCGCTGGGAGGCATTATGAGTGTCTTCGGCGTTTCGCAGGAGACAGGCAGAGGCTTGCTTTCGTTCCTTGATTTCTTCACCTGGATCGGCGAGACCTTTGTGTCGCTTATCACAAAGCTTGGCGGATTGTTCTGATCATCGCAATAAAACGCCGCACAACAGAAAGTCCGTGCCTTCCTCGTGGGGGCGCGGCTTTGTTTCACAGGCTGGGTAGATAGGAGTCGCTATGGCGCAAAGCAAGCTTAAAACACCAAATCGATTTGCCTGGGCACCGATGCTGCTGCTGGTTACGGTGTTCCAGCTTTTGAGCTTTGCGCCGTTTTTACTTAAAAAATCTGTCGATTTATCCTTATTGCTTTCTCTTGCGTTATTTCCCGCAGCCGAATGGCTGTTTATGCTATTGCTGCGTTCTATTACCAAACAGCGCGCGCTCGCGCCCGAATTGCTGGGCTTGTGGCTTTCGGGCATTGGTCTTGCGGTCTGCGCAAGCATTTCGCCCGAATTCGCCTGGAAGCAGGCGGTCGCGATCGCGGGCGGTATGCTGGTCTATGCGGCGCTGCTGTGGATGATCGCCGACGTTGACCGCGCAATGCTGCTGCGGCCGGTTGTTGCCGTTGCCGCGGTCGGTCTGCTCGCGGTCAATTTGGTTTTCGCGCGCGCGGTGGGTGGGCAGCGTAACTGGCTGGACTTGGGCGGCTTCTCAATTCAGCCCTCGGAGCTGGTCAAGCTTGCGTTTATTTATGTCGGCGCCGCCACCCTCGACCGCCTGCAGCGCACACAGAGCATTACCCGCTATTTGATTTTCGCAATGGGCTGCGTTGCGGCGCTGTTTCTGATGAAGGACTTCGGCACGGCGCTGATTTTTTTCCTCACATTCCTGCTGATCGCATTTCTGCGCTCGGGCGATATTCGTACCATCGCGCTCGCCAGCGCGGCGGCTGTAATGGCTGCCGCCCTGATTCTCGTTTTCCGCCCCTACGTCGCGGGGCGCTTCCAAGTCTACCGCCATGTCTGGGAGCATATCCATGATACAGGCTACCAACAGACCCGCGTACTGATTTATTCCTCCTCGGGGGGCTTGTTTGGTCTGGGCTTGGGGCAAGGTAAGCTGCGGGGCATCTTTGCGGCCTCAACCGATTTGATTTTCGGCGTTGTCGCAGAAGAATTTGGACTCATCCTCGCTTTTTTGATTCCGCTGTGCTATGTCGGCATTGCGGTATTTACGATTAAAGCTGCGCGCAGCGCAAAGTCAGCGTTTTATACCATCGCAGCCATTTCCGCGGCAGGTATGCTGCTTTTGCAGACCAGCCTGAACATTTTCGGCATAACAGACCTTTTGCCGCTCACCGGGGTCACGCTGCCCTTTGTGTCCCGCGGCGGCACCAGTATGCTGTGCTCCTGGGGCTTGCTTGCGTTTATTCGCGCCTGCGATATGTCGCGTCCGGTAAAAAAGAGGCTCGAAGCAACCAAAGCACAAGAGTCCTCCGTTCCGCCCCCGGCTTTGCGGTCGTCTCCTGAAATCCAACATTGATATTTTTATTATAAGGAGTGTTTGGTATGGGTAAAAAATTGAACAAGCTGATCGAGATGAAAGACAAGGTCGGAAACACCTGCAAGGTCATAACGGGTACGCCGGTACGAAAACCCCATATTTCGGGTACAGGACCGGTTTTTGTTTTTATCAGCGGTCTGTTGGGTACAGGCGAGTGCAGCAGCTTTGAACATATCATGCCCTATTGGGGTTTAACAAAGGGCGATCTCTTGCTGCGCCTTGAAAAAGAGACCGGCTCCGAGTGCTACGCAACCTCCGTCGGTCCGCTGAGCAGCGCCTGGGACAGAGCCTGCGAGCTGTATGCGCAGCTGACCGGCGGGCGCGTGGATTACGGCGTTGCGCATAGCCAACAATACGGTCATGCGCGTTATGGCCGCACCTATGATGCTATGTTCGAGGGCTGGAGCTCCCAGCGTCCCGTACACCTGTTGGGGCATAGCTTCGGCGGCGCAACCGCGCGGTTATTTGCGCAGCTTTGCTTCGAAGGCTCCGAGCGCGAGCGTTTGCATACGCCCGACGACGAGCTGTCGCCTCTGTTTAAGGGCGGTATGCTGGACCGCATCCTGAGCATCACCACCCTGTCCGCGCCGCATAACGGCAGCACCGCAATTTGTACCATACAAAATGATCAGCCCCTTTGGCCGTTTATTATGCCATACGGCTTGCTGAGCCTGATCGGTTCTATCCCCGTCGTCAATGGGCTGTACGACTCTCACCTTGAGCATTTTAAGCTCACAAACCCGACTGGTGAATATTACGGCAACCATCTCAATTATAAAAGGTTAAAGCATTTTATGGAAAGCCGCGACCACGCCACGGCGGATGTTTCGCTTGACGGCGCGCAGGAGCTTAACCGCAGCCTCACAATGCATCCCGAGCTGTACTATTTCTCCTACGCCGTTGCGCTCAAGAGCAGAACCGTGCGCGGACGCAAGGTTATCCCCATTAAGGAATTCAAGGACCCTTTTATGTGGTTTTGGGGGGCGCAAATGGGGCTTGCCACCGGCTTTGCGCGCAGTAAAATCCGCGTGGAGGACCGCTCGGATCAGCGTGTCCGCTCTACGGTTGCGTATGATCCCCTGTGGCTCGAAAACGACGGCGCCGTACCGCTGGCGTCGGGGCTTTATCCCTTCGGTCAGCCCCATCATGAATATGTCGCGGGCGAAAAAGCCAAGCCCGGTATTTGGAACGTGATGCCCATCAAGCGCGGCGCGGATCATGGCTATTACTGCGGCTGGGATCCGAATAATAACAACTTTGAAGAGCTTGTTGCGTTTTATTTAGGGCATATGAAGCTACTAAACGAGGCCTGTTCCGCAAAGAAAACAGAAGCGGTTACAAATATTTAGCGGTTTTTTTCATTTTCCTCTTGCATTTTGACGAATCATCGTGTACAATATATACAGAGAAACTGGATTGTTACTTTGTTTTTTTAGGAGCGTATAAAATGTCAAATCGATTGTATCAGGGAATGCTGCCCCGTCTGAGCGAAACCGCAGAGCGCGTTGTCGGTATGGTGGACGAGACCGGTACCGTATTCGCCTGCGGCGAGCCCGAACGCATCGGCGAGCTGATGGACGAAAACATCTCCCCCGTATTTCTTGCGGCCGGACCTGTTGCAATCGGCGGCAATGTTTTTTGCCGTCTTGACGACCCCGCGAACGCGCAGTTTGCGGTGTTTGTTGAAGGCACGGATGCCCACGCGCTGAATACCGCGCGGCTTTGTGCGGTTGCGCTTACCTGTATCGACGAATGTGCGGGCGAACGCTACGACCGCGCGAATTTTATTAAAAACGTTATTCTCGATAATATTTTGCCGGGCGATATCTATTTGCGCACGCGTGAGCTGCACTTTAATAACGAAGTACCGCGCGCCGTTCTGCTGCTGCGTATGGGCGCGAATACCGAAATCCCTGTGTTTGAAGCCGTACAAAGCCTGTTCCCCGACCGCAGCAAGGATTTCGCTATTAACGTCAGCGAAAACGACATTGCGCTTGTAAAAGAGCTGCGTCCCGGAATGGATGGTCGCGACCTCGAAAAGCTGGCGCGCTCTATCGCCGACGCTGTCAGCCCCGAATATGACGGGCAGCCCTTTATCGGCATCGGCTCCATTGTCTCCAGCCTGTCCGAGCTTGCCGCTTCCTATAAAGAGGCGCAGGTCTCGCTTGAAGTCGGTAAGGTCTTCGATACCGAAAAGAAAATTATCAGCTACGACTATCTTGGTATCGCGCGCCTGATTTACCAGCTGCCGAAGCGCCTTTGCGGTATGTTCCTCCAGGAGGTCTTTAAGCGCGGTACCATCGATTCCCTCGATCAGGAGACCCTGTTCACGATACAAAAGTTTTTCGAGAACAACCTCAATGTCTCCGAAACCTCGCGAAAGCTCTTTGTCCACCGCAATACCCTGGTGTACCGCTTAGAAAAGATAAAAAAGCTTACCGGTCTCGATCTGCGCGAATTTGACGACGCAATCGTCTTTAAAGTCGCGCTGATGGTCAAAAAATACCTCGACGCTAAGCCCGTCCGTTATTGATATAGAGACAGCCCCGGAAAATGCACAGCAAAAAGTCTGAAACACAAAAAAAACTGAAAAATCAATCTGTATCAATTGGGCGGAAGTATTCCGCCCATTGGCTGTTTTATAGGGCATGGTATTTACTGGGCATCTTTTTCACTTTAAATTGCATAATTTGTATAATTTTAGCAAATAAAGCGCCCTTCTTCCACTTATTGCCGATAATATCATCCGTCAGAAAGGATGCGATATATATGATCGATTTCCAGAGCGTAACAAAGGAGTACCCGAATGGTACCGTCGCGCTGCGCAATGTCAACCTGCACATCGACCCGCGCGAGTTTGTCTTTGTGGTTGGCGCGTCGGGCGCCGGCAAAAGCACATTTTTAAAATTGCTGCTGCATGAGGAGGTCCCCACAAGCGGCTCAATACGGGTTGGGCGCTTTGACCTCAACCATCTTTCCCAGCGCCAGATCCCGATGTTCCGCCGCCAGCTGGGCGTTGTTTTTCAGGATTTCCGGCTGATCGCCAACATGGATGTCTACGACAACATCGCCTTTGCCATGCGGGTTGTCGGCGCGCGGGATAAAGCGATACGCGAGCGGGTGAATTATCTGCTGCAGCTGGTGGGGCTGAGCATGAAGATACACAGCAAGCCCAATGAGCTTTCCGGCGGCGAGCAGCAGCGTGTTGCGATTGCGCGCGCGCTGGCGAATATGCCCGACTTAATTATCGCGGACGAGCCCACCGGCAATATCGACCCGCGCATGAGCCAGGAGCTGATTGACTTGTTTGTGCGGCTGAACGAATCGGGTACCACCGTAGTCATGGTCACACATGAGCATAACCTCGTGCGCCAATATAATAAGCGCATTATTATTCTCGAAAACGGCTCTGTCGCCGCGGACGGCGGTTTGCGCCAGCCGGTGCCGGTTCCGCAGGACAACGCGTGGTCGCCCGCGGGGCTAAGACCCTCCTGGCAGCCGCAGGAGCCCGTTCTCGGTCATTATGAGGCGATGTAATTACATATGCAGCACGATTGCAGCAATCTGAAAAGGAGTTGATATCTTATGGGTGGAAGCAGCGGGCGCATCTTTTTGTCACGTATGGGGTTACGTAATGTTTATACAAACCGCACCATGTCCATTGCGTCGGTATTGGTGCTGGTTTCATGCCTGGTGCTAATCGGGCTGGTTACGATGCTGGCGGTGAATTTTAACTTATTGTTTGCGCAGTTCAGCTCGCGCAATGTCGTTATGGTCTTTCTTGTCCCCGGCTTGGAGCAGGAGCAAATCGACGGGCTGAAAGAAAAAATCGATGCCCTGCCTACCGTCAGCGGAAGCAAGTTTATTTCAAGTCAGCAGGCGTTCCAGAGCATGGTAGAAAAGAACAACGGCGATTTTGAGCTGCTAAAAGATGTGGATGCCTCCTTTATGCCCGACAGCTTTGAGGTTTCCCCCTCCAGCCAGTCTATGCTGGAAAATACAGTGGAGCAATTGCAGGGCTTAGACCCCGCGATACAAAGCCTACAGCATTTTCAGGAGATCGCCGAGCAGCTTTCCGCCGTCGAAAGGGCAATGACTATCTTCGGTGCCGCAATCATCAGTCTGCTGCTGCTTGTTTCAATCTTTATTATTTCCAGCACGGTGCAGACCACTATGTTCTCGCGCCAGCAAGAAATTAAGGTCATGAAGAGCGTCGGCGCCTCGCCTGCGTTTATTCGCTGGCCCTTCCTTGTGGAGGGTCTGGTGCTGGGTCTGCTGGGCAGCGCGGTGGCGCTGCTGCTGGTGTTCCTGATTTACTTCGGGGTAGAAAAAGCGCTTGAGCCCGTTATGAGCAGATTGCTCGGCGGTTTTCATATGGTTAAGTTCCATACGCAGTTACAATTGCTGTTGCCCGGCTTTTTGTTAATCGGGCTGTTCACGGGTGCCGGCGGAAGTATGATGTCGATCACAAGATATTTAAAGGAGAAGGTGTATGAAAAATCTGAACTGGAAGAGTAGGGCTCTGGCGTTGCTGCTGGGCATATTTGTTCTGGCTTCAAGTATGCTTATGCCCGCTTCGGCGGCAACGAAAACCAAGGCGGAGCTTGAAAAAGAAATTGCGGCGGCTGACCAGCGTATCAAGGACCAGGAAAAGAAAATCGCTGAGCTAAAATCACAAAAGGCGGGGCAGGAAAAGCTGCTCCCCGCCCTGGAGCAAAAGGTAGAGGACGTTGAAGCAAAAAGCAAGCTGGTAGACGACGAAATCAGCCGCTTGGATGCAAGTATAGCCGAAATTAAGGCGCAGGTCGATGTCCTGAACGCAGATATCTCGGCGTGCCAGATACGAATCGCCGAAATCGACGCCCAAACAGCCGCCAAAGACCAAGAAATCAAAACCATGCAAACCCAGCTGATGGAAAGCCTGCGCGACCAATACATGAACGGTCCTGTCTCAAATCTGCAAATACTGCTTTCCGGCGACGACATAGCCGAAATCATGATGGCTTCGGAATACATACAGCGTAAGTCGGAGCATGAC
>JAVBSB010000083.1:0-3235 GCA_031547365.1 Oscillospiraceae bacterium
ACCTGCCCAATCAATCGTCCGCTGTAGGTTGCCTCGTCCAGCGTATTCGCTTCAGAACCAAATTCCAGCAGCAGAGAATAAGGCGTAACATCCATATTGTATTTTCGTGTGGCGAAAAAAATCGGCCGCATCAGCGTAGGATATTTTTTATTAACCGCCATTTGCAGCTTTGTAGCAAACCGCAGATTTTCTTCCCAATCGGGGTAGTCCTTGATTGCCGCCTCTTCTACGCCTGTAATGATCATCACCTGCGCAGCATTTTTACCGTTGATTTTCGTAAAAGGCTTGATATGCACACCGTCGTTGGTGTGTATCGCATCGCGGTGAACGTCAAGCGTCACCATTATATCCGGGTTTTCCTCCAGATGCTTCAGCACCGCCGCGCGTGACTTGTCATACGCGCCCGTGTACTGCCTGTCATAAATAGTCGTGTCATGAATCACCTGCCAGCCGTCGCGCTCAAGCATCTGCGCGATTTCATCCCCCACGCGCACAATGCTTTTTTCTCTGCTTTCTGTGCGGGAGCTCCAATCCTGCGCATACCAGGGGCGGTCGAGAATCTCAAACCCTTCAGTCGTATGCGTATGAAAAATAAGGACAGCGGGCTTTTTCTTGTTCATCCGCAAGCCGATGGGCGCTGCTAAATCCTTTGATAAATCGCGGTTCTGTTGGGTTTGCGTGGTATTGCGCACCGCCAGCCCGTCCCAGTGCTGCGTCGCGTTCTTTTCGGTATAGGTCAAGGCTTTAATATCGCCGTCGCGCTTCTGATTTGCAAATTCGTGCACCGCTTCATCCATCAACACCTGAATATCCTGCGGCGTGGCTTTGATATCAAAGCTTTTCGAGCTTGTCAATTTTGTTTTTGCGGAGGCTTTTGATGCTGTTGGCGTTGATTCATCTGTTATTTTCGTCGGTGCTTCCAGTAAGCTTTCCGCACCCTGCGGTAAAACCAATGCCGCACCGATCAGCCCGGCGCTGCGCAACAAACCGTTGGATGTTAACAGGCTCAGCACTATAACCGCGCCACATACGGCGGCGATCAGGCGGCTGCGGGTCGGACTGCCTGCGCGCGCTGCTTTTTTCTGCGGCTGCGGCTGTTCGTAAGCAAAGCCGCTGTACGGCTCCGGTTCGGGCAGGACAGGCGTTTCAGCAGGTATAAAGCTGCGGGGCATTGCCTTCGGTTCAGGTAAGGGCAGCGGCGTTTGGTCGCTGCGGCGCGCGGAAAATTCTTGCATTTTTTCTTTCCCTCCTTTTGTTATGCGTTACAGTCTATGCATGGAGGAATAAATTTAGAAGGCAAGCTATTCCGTCAGCGAAAGGAAGTCTTCCGTGCAAATATGCGGCTGCAGCGCGCGATTGATCGCCATGGCACAGAGCTTTGCCGCGCGTTCAATCAACAGGTCTACCTCCCGCGGCGTCACCATCATATCAGCGCCCTCAGGGATCGCTTCGTTTTTTTGTGTCAGGTCAGCCACCAGTGTTGCGGCATCCACAACAGTGGGGACGCCGAGGGAAATCACAGGCACGCCCAGACTCTTGCGGCTCAGCTCCAGCCTTGCGTTCCCTACGCCCGAGCCGGGTACAATGCCGCTGTCGCTGAGCTGTATCGTACAACCCAGGCGCGACAGCTTCCGTGCCGCAAGGGCGTCAACCGTAAGCACAGCGGCGGACTGCGTGGAACGTACCGCGGCAGCAACGAGCTCTGCCGACTCCATTCCTGTGCGTCCAAGCACGCCCGGCGTCAGGCTGCAGACCGGTCGCAGGCTGCCAAGACCTGCGCTTTTCGCAAGCTCATCCGTAATATGCCTTGTCGCAAGCACCAGCTCGCAGCAGCGCGGACCCAGCGCATCGGGCGTCATATTGTCATTGCCAAGCCCTACGACCAAAACCGCCCCTTCCTTCGGGAGCATTGTGCTCAGCGCGCGCGTTACGCACTCCATGCCATAACCATAGACCTGCGCATATTCGCTTAGCGGCGGCAGCTCTACGGTGATATAGGTACCGATGGGCTTGCCGATCGAATTTGCTCCGGTTTGGTTGAGCACTTCAAGCCGCGTGATGCGGCAGCCTTCTGCTGCTTCTTCATGAAAGCGCAGCCCCTGCTGCTGCTGTTTTGTCAGCGGTTCGCGGCATTCCAGCGCAAGATCACTGCGAAAATTCAACTAAAATCCTCCTCATGATCACTCTCAATCTTATTATTGGAAAAAATCTTAAGAAAACTCAGCTTCGAGTAAAAAAAGCTTGCATTTTCGTTGGCTGTATGATATACTTTTAACTTGTATGAGGGAAGGAGGTGGAATCGAATGCCCAATATCAAGTCCGCAAAAAAGCGTGTACAAGTCAACCAGGCCAAGGCGGCTCGCAACAAAGCCAGCAAGTCCGCATTGAAAACAGCGCTGAAAAAAGCGAAGGCAGCCGAAGGCGATGACAAGCAGGCTCTGGTGCAGGCAGCCATCCAAAAAGTGGATCAGGCAGCAGCCAAAGGTTTGATTCATAAGAACAATGCCGCGCACAAAAAATCCGCGCTGGCAAAGCTGCTCAATAACGCATAATGGCCGTAAGCCTGTGAAACGCTCCGTGCGGGGCGTTTTTTGGCTATTTATATCAAAGTAATTTTAATGATTAAGAGGTCTGCGCTATGAAACGAATTTTAATTATTATGCTGTCCGGGCTGATGCTTTTTATGCTCTTTGCTTGCAATGCGCCTGCGGAGGAAAAAGAACCTGCCACAATTACTGAAAAAATCAACGTTGTTGTACATGTAAAAACCCAGGACGGAACCGAGACCGAACATAAAATCAGCACAGATAAAAAAATGCTCGGTGCCGCATTGACAGAAGCCGGCTTAATTGTTCTGGATCAAGACGGCTACATCGTCACTGTGAATGGTATCACGTTAAACTGGGACAACGACCAAGCCTATTGGGCTTTCTTTATCAACGATCAGTACGCTGACCACGGCGTGAACGATGAGGTAATCTCCCCGGACGCAATCTATACATTCACTTATACCAAGGGCTAAGCGATTGGTATAAGTGCCCTTGTCAACCCCCCCGCCATTTTTGGCTGGGGGGTTAAAAAGCAACTTCAAAGAAACCAAAAGAACCCGACTCAAAAAAGTCGGGTATAAAATATGTTACAAGGGAGGGAGTCGCGCCTTCAAAACCGAACAAAGAGCTGATGAGAGCCGAATGTTTAGGGCATTCGGAGAGCAAAGTGGAAGAGGGGGTTGGTG
>JAVBSB010000014.1:0-4280 GCA_031547365.1 Oscillospiraceae bacterium
TTCAGGGCTTTAACCTGATTGCCAGCCTCACCGCGCAGGCCAACGTGGAACTCCCGCTGATTTATCGCGGGATGAAAAAAGAGGACCGCGAAAAGCTTTCGATCGAAGCGCTCGACCGTGTCGGTTTGATGAAACGCCGCAACCACCGCCCCGCGCAGATGTCCGGCGGACAGCAGCAGCGCGCCGCAATCGCAAGAGCCGTCGCCGCCCGCCCGCCGATTATTCTTGCCGACGAGCCGACCGGCAACCTCGAGTCCAAATCCGGCGACGACGTGATGCAAATACTCCGCGAGCTCAATAACGAGGGTCGCACGGTTATCATCATCACACACGACTCCGACATCGCCGCCGAAGCACAGCGCACCATACGCATCCACGACGGCAAGGTTGTGGAGGATACAGTCAAAGACAGTGAATAGCTAATACGGGACAGGAGAACGCTCTCCTGTCCTGTTTTTTAAAAAGAGTTGCAAATTGTGATCGAATGTGGTACGATAGCATCACAAATAAAAATAATTTAGACTGGAGCATTATGCATGATTCCTTTATTGGAAAAAATTTTTGCCGTAAGGCAAATGAACGCAATTTTTCAGATTTGGCCCGCGATCCGCGAGATGTTCAGCGGCGTCGGTTTAAAGCGCATCGGCTTACTGATCCTGGCTATTTTTGAGATGTTCGGCGTCATTCTGTTCGACACCCCGCGTACGCCCTATGGCCCCGAATTGGACTTAAGCGGCTATACGCTTGTGTTTGAGGATGAATTCAACGGCAACGCACTCGACCTGAATGAATGGGACTACCGTTCCACAGGCAGGCGTGCCGGCGGAATCGTGTACCCTGACCAAGTGCGAGTGGAAGACGGCAAACTGATCATCAAGGCGGAATACCTGAAGGACGGCGCATACGGCGAGGGCTGGTACACCGGCATGATCAGCACGAAAAAAGAGTATGTGCAGGGCTACTTCGAGATGAAATGCATCGTATCAAAGGGCGGCGGATTCTGGAGCGCCTGGTGGCTGAATTCCCGCGGCATGGCATCAGCCGAAGCCTCCAACGGCGGTCTGGGCGGCGCAGAAATTGATATCTTTGAAGCGCCGAATTATAAAGAGAGCTTCGGCAAAAATTCCGTCACACACGCGGTGCATATTGGCGGCTACGGCGACGGGCTGCGCTCTGAGCGGCACGGCAGCTGGAACGTAAAAAGCGATATCTATAAGGAATACAATACCTATGGGGTGCTGTGGACCGACACCGAGTATATTTTCTACATCAACGGCGTAGAAAGCGTGCGCAGCAAATTTGAAAAGGGCGTTTCCGCCTTCCCCGAATACGGCATCATCTCGCTTGAACCGCCCAGCGCCAATGAATTGACCGACGACACCGCCTTTTCGACGGAGTTCGTTGTCGAAAGCATTAAAATCTGGCAGAAAGCGTAAAGAAGGAGCGACAAGCCCTTGCAGGACAAAGAAATTGCCGTCAGCGTGGTTGTATATGCCTGTCATGCGCAGCGGACGCTGTTGCGTTGTTTGGACTCGTTGGTGAAGCAAAGCCTGCGCAATTACGCTGCGATGGAAATCATTCTTCTGGACGACGGTTCGCAGGACCGCACACATGAGATCGCTTTGGCGTTTCAGCAGATACATACGGAGCTTATCCGCGTACACCGACTGCAAAAAAGTACGGGGCATGCCGCCGCAAACAACATCGGCATCGCGTTGGCGCAGGGGAAGTACATCGCCTTTTGCGATGCGGACGCTTGGGCGCAGCCCGATATGTACGCGGCGCTGTACGATGCCTGCGAAGCAGATGGCGTCCAGGTTGCTGTCTGCGGGATTGACCAGCCCGGCGAACAGGAATATTTTCCAACGGCAATGCTCAAAAGCGATGCGCTGATCGGCAGCCAGCTGATTCGCAGGGACTTTCTTGCGGCGCACTCGATCGCTTTTAATGAAACGCTGTGCGGGGGTGAAAGTATGCTGTTTACGGCGTACAGCCTTGCGCTGAGCGAACGCTTTGTAACAGTGCCGAAGGAGCTGTACCACAAAGCGCGCCGGAACGAACCGAAGGAGCGGCCGGGGCTGCGCGGGAGCTGCCTGGCGGTATTTGATGCGCTTGAGGCGTTGATCCTAAAAGCCGGAGGCGCGGCAGAACAGAGCCTAAGCCTGCTTTGCACCGCTTGGGCGGCTTATTTGCGTCAGGTCTGCATACAGGAATGCCGCGAAAGCAAGGACAGCAAGGACTTCTTTCGGCGAATGATTTCGCTTGCGGAAGAGCCGCAGACCGTAAAAATTATGGAAAAAGCTTATAGCAGCGCCTTTAGAGGCGAAAAAGCGCTCGCCGCGTTTTTCAGGGCATTTTCCCTTCGGGATTGGATACGCTTAGAACGCTTGATGCGTAAGGAATTGCAAAAAGCCAAGCTGTATGCTTTATTAATAATGCCTATCAAAATAATGACAGAACGCCGGTTATAATGCCGGCGTTCTGTAGTATAATTCAACTGTGCTCAGTAATTCTCGTCAACCTTTGCGCGGAATTCCGCCCATCCTTTTTGGAGGTCCGTCTTAAATTTATCCCAGTTGCTCTCCCCTTTCGCATAGGCTACAAGTCCCTTTGCCATAACCTCGTCACGGAATTCCTCGCCGGGGCTCAGTACGCTATAGGACACTGCGCTGCTTACGCCTTCTTTTTTCAGCCACTCCATCGCGCAGTTGGCAAGCGGATTTTTAGGCATTGTTTCTTCTGTTATAGTGTCGTAGGGCGCAAGTAAATTCAGCTGGTTCGCAAGGAAATCCATGCCCTTTTCGGAGGTAACCAACCAATTCAAAAACTCCCCTGCTGCCTGCTTTTCTTCCTGTTCCAGCTTGCCGTTAATCGCGATATATTCCACGGCCTCATAGGTCAAGCCCTGGTTCTGCACGTCATTTAGATTCATAAACGCAGGAATGAACTGGCATTGCTCCGCATTGACGCTCTGCCCTACGGCGGAATTCAAATGCCCGTTAAAATCCATGCTGCCCAATATCATCGCTGCTTTTCCGCTTGCAAACTCCTTAACTGCGTCGGCGTAGGCGCGCGTGTCGAGCTTGGTCTTGTCCGCAGTACTATAACCCAGCATCATATCATAAAAGCTATGGTAGCCTGTGTCGTAGCGCATTGAAAGCTCGTCGATTTTATCGCCTGTCACGTCTATCTTTTCTTTTTCGATTTCATAACCCATGGGGACGCTCAGGAGACGGGTTGTCCATGCAGCGCCCTCGCCTGCTTTAAGAGCGGGCGCCGAAAATACGCCGTCGATGCCCAGCTCGGTCTTATGATTGTTGAGGTCTTTTACCAGCGCTTCCAAATCCTTATGGGTTTTGATATCATCCATGCTTTTATAGTCAGTCGCTTTGTTTTCCAGCTCAAAATAGTTGCTCATAATCGTTTTGTTATAAATGATCCCAAAAGCCTCGATGCCCAATGGAAGACCTACGGTTTTGCCGTTTGCAACAAGCGCAAGGCGGGGATCAATCAGGTGCTGAAACACTTGACCGTCGCCAAGATTCATTGCGTTGTCCTGCCACGCTTTATATTCGCGCGGATTCGTGAATAAGAAAAGCGCAGGCTTATCTCCTTCGCCTGTCAAGGCTTCCTTCAGTTCGGTTGCGGGCGCACCGGTTTTAGGTGAAATGACGTTCACGTCAACACCTGTGAGCGTTTTGTAATCCGCCGCGAGACTCTGCCATAACGCCGCCTGCGCGGGGTGCGGCTGGTACAGATTGAGCTTCAGGCCGGTCTCCTGTACCGGTACAAGGTCGGTGGTTTCATCCTGCGCCGCTTCGGGCGGCGTTGTGCAGCCGGCAATGAATCCGACAATCAGTGCGGCGCAAAGACCAAGCGTCAGCAGCGTTTTACGAAGAGAGCGGGGTTTGGTTTCTTTTTGTTTCATTTGCAGCATCCTTTCGATTGATAAGTTCACCGTTCAGTTTGCCCTGCGGCACGGTTTTTATGCGAAAATGGAATGTCTGGTAAATATTTTTTATACAATCAACAGAAATACATTGCCTTTGTCCATAAAAGGTGTTATAATAATCTTTAAGAGGGGTTATGTAGCCCAAAATGAAAGGTTGTTGTTGGATGATACATAAGAAGATTTTTCGCGGACTGAGTTTAGTCTGTGCATGCCTGATGCTGCTGATGTTTGCAGCTTGTTCGCCTGTGTCCACCGTAAAGAGCTGGTTTAGTAAATGGCAGGACGATAAGCCCTACGAAAGCTACGACCTCAATCAATACATTACGCT
>JAVBSB010000005.1:0-8911 GCA_031547365.1 Oscillospiraceae bacterium
GAACAGCAGCATCATTGAAATGCCCGTGACAATTTCGGGGTTCATCAGCGGGAGATTTGTTATGCTGAGCAGCATGCCCTGTACCCACTTTCGGCGTGTGCGGTCAATCCCGATTGCCGCGGCGGTGCCCAGTATAACGGAAAACACAGCGGCAAGCAGCGCCAATATCAGTGTGTTTTGCAGCGACTGCAGGGCGGCTGCGTTGGACGCCATTTCTTTGTACCAGTAGAGGCTAAAGCTTTTAAACTGCGCGGTTGAATTCGTGGAGTTGAATGAAAAAAGCACCATAACAATGAGCGGCGCATATAAAAACGCAAGCACCAGACCCATATAGCTTCTTGAAAACCAGCCGCCGCTGCGCGCAGCCCTTCGTTTACACAAGGAACGATCCCTCCTCCCGGTCAGAAAAACGCCGCATCAGCATCATACAGACCAAAATAATCGCCATTAAAATGAGGGACAGCGCCGCGCCAAGGTTATAGTTATAGGCGCCGAGAAATTGCAGCTCAATCAGGTCGCCGATCAGCGAGCCCTTTCCGCCGAGCTTTTGGCTGATGTAAAAGGTGCTGACGGACGGAACGAATACCATTGTAATGCCGCTGACAACGCCGGGAAGGCTCAGCGGGACAGTGACTTTTGCCAGCACATAAAATCTGTTCGCGCCAAGGTCCTGCGCGGCTTCAACCAGCGAGGTGTTCAGGCGCGCCATAACCGTATAAATCGGAAGAATCATAAACGGAAGATAGTTATATACCATGCCCAGTATAACAGCGCCGGGGGTGTTTAAAAGCTTCAGTGTCGGCAGGTGCAGCGCGGACAAAAAGGTGTTAATGATGCCGTGGCTTTCTAATATTGTGCGCCAGGAATACGTACATATTAAAAAATTCATCCACATCGGTACCATAATTAGCATCATCATCGTGCGCTGGGTGCTCTGTTTTGTTTGCGCCATAAAATAAGCCAGCGGAAACGAAATTGCCAGGCTGAGTACAGTGGCAATCAGGGCGTACCACATTGAATCGCCGAACACGCGCGACAGCATGGTGCGCGATTCCTGTGACGCAAACATGTGTTTAAAGATAGACAGCGTAAACTGCCCTGAGGCGTCCGTAAAGGCATAGAACGCAACAAGGAGTAACGGGGCTATGATGAATAACAGACTCCACAGGAGGTACGGGGCATTAAGCCCCAGCGTACCCTTGTGCTGCTTTTGTGCCATCTGCTTCCTCCGGGATAAAATCAATCGGGCGCTTCGTCTTCGTCCTCGTTGGGGTTTGAGAGCTCTTCAAATTCCTCCGAAAAACACGAATAATCGCCGATCCGATCGGAATACTTCGATTTTTTCATGACGTGAATTTCATCCGGCTTGATGGATATCCCAATGACTTCGTCAAGCGCGCGGCGCGCAGTGTTTTGTATCAGCCACTTAAAGCCCTGCACATCTACAATGTATTCATAATGCACGCCTTTAAAGGTGACGCTTGTAACGGTGCCTTGCAGAACGCCCGGCTTCGGCTGAATGATATCAACGTCCTCTGGGCGGACAACAACGTCCACCTTTTCGTTGTGCGCAAAGCCCTTGTCTACGCAGGCAAAGGTCATCCCCGCAAATTTTACGCGTAAATCCTCCAGCATGACGCCGTCCAGAATATTGCTTTCACCGATAAAGTCCGCGACGAATGCGTTCTTTGGCTCGTCATAAATATCCTTCGGCGTACCAATCTGTTGTATGACCCCCTCGTCCATTACAACGATTGTGTCGCTCATGGAAAGGGCTTCCTCCTGGTCGTGCGTAACATAAATAAAGGTGATGCCCAGCTGCTGCTGAATGTTCTTCAGCTCCTGCTGCATATCCTTGCGCAGCTTAAGGTCAAGCGCGCCGAGCGGCTCGTCAAGCAGCAGCACGCGCGGCTTAACCGCAAGCGCGCGCGCAATGGCGACTCGCTGCTGCTGCCCGCCGGAAAGCGAGGCGATGCTGCGCTTTTCAAAGCCCACCAGGTTCACAATCCTCAGCATTTCGTCCACGCGCTGCCTGATTTTATCCTTCGGCAGCTTTTGCAGCTCCAGACCGAAAGCAATATTTTTCCATACATTGCGGTGCGGAAACAACGCATAGCGCTGAAATATGGTGTTCACCTGGCGCTTGTGCGGCGGAACACCTCTGCAATTTTTACCGTCAAATAGCACTTCGCCCTCGTCAGGATCTAAAAAACCTGCGATGATGCGAAGTGTTGTCGTCTTTCCGCAGCCTGACGGTCCGAGCAGCGTGATAAATTCCCGGCTGCGTATATATAAATTTAGCTTTTTTAAAATCGGTTCGCCGTCAAAGCTGACCGAAATATTTCTCAAATCAATGAGCACATCTTGTTTCAACTATCACGCCCCCAAGTTAGACATTAGATGTTAGACGTTAGATTTTAGACGCAACCGATCCAATCCGCGTCTGTAGTCTAAAATCTAAAGTCTAACATCTAGTATACTATACTGCATTTTTTAAAAAAAGTCAATGAAATTAGTAGGTGTTCTGCGTTACTCCCTCACCTGCGCCGAGCGCAGGAGCTCCCTCACGAGGGAGCCTGGGGATTTTCTATGAATGCTTCGGGTAAAACCTTTGCCTCCCTCGTGAGGGAGGTGGCTCCGCAGAGCCGGAAGGAGTGATGCGGAGCATTGAACGCAATGTTTTAGAGACTGCGTTACTCCCTCACCTGCGCCGAGCGCAGGAGCTCTTTTGCGCGTGAAAACTGATCGGTCAGCCAGAGCCAGCCGAGCAGGGCTTCCAATGCGGTTGCAAGCGCATACTCCGCGCGGGTGGCGCCGCGGGGCAAATGACCCGGCTTTGCGTTTTGACCGCGGCGGAAGATATCCGCTTCCTCTTCGGTGAAAAGGGGTAAAAGCGCGTGTGCCAATACAGCCTGGGCGCGGGCATTGACCAGCTGCGCGCTGGCGCGGTGCAGCTGATTTTGCGGGCAGGCGGGTTGTTGCACCAGCTTTTCGCGCACAAGTAAATCATAGACCGTATCGCCCATAAACGCGAGGGCGAGTGGCGAAAGGCGGCTGGCTTCGCTTGGTTGCATAAATATGCCCATCCTTTTGTAGAGGCTAAAGGTTTGAAAATTTATTTTTTAACTTTATCTTATATATTCAAACTCAAAATCGTAAATCGAAACCGTATCGCCCTCCTGAATACCTGCGGCTTCCAGGGCGTCGATGATACCGCTAAGCTGCAGCACGCGCTGAAAGTACTGTAAGGATTCGTAGTCGTCCATATTGCAGCCGCGCAGTACGCGCAGCAGCCACGGGGCTTCGACGAAGAAAACGCCGTCCTCTTGCGTAACCGAAAAGTTTTCGCCCTCCTTTTGGGCAAAGTAATCTTCGGGCAGCGGCTCGGGCGTGTAGCGCTGTATGGGCGGAAGCGTCTGCAATTTGCGGGCAATCGCCTTGACCAGCTCGTCTGTACCCTCCTGGATGGGGGCACAGATTTCGTAATATTCATAGCCCTCGCCCGCAAAATAATCGCGCAGGCGCCGCAGCTGCTCGGGGGTTGCAAGGTCGGTTTTATTTGCGGCGACAAGCTGCGGGCGGTCCGCCAGCTCGGGGAGATAGGAGGCCAGCTCACGATTAAGCAGCTGAAAATCCTCAAGCGGGTCGCGTCCTTCGCTGCCCGCGGCGTCGAGCACATGCACAAGCATGCGGCAGCGTTCAACGTGGCGCAAAAAAGCATGCCCCAGGCCGACGCCTTCGCTCGCGCCTTCGATGATGCCGGGCATATCGGCCATAACAAAGCTGCTGCCAAGACCAAGCGAAACAACGCCCAGCACAGGGTTTATGGTTGTAAAATGGTAATCGGCGACAATGGGACGCGCCTGGCTGACGGCGGTGATAAAGGAGGACTTTCCGACATTCGGAAAGCCGAGCAGACCTACGTCGGCAAGCAGCTTCAGCTCAAGCGTGACTTCAAGCGATTCGCCCGGCGTGCCGGGCTTAGCAAAGCGCGGGGTCTGGCGCGTAGGCGTGGCAAAATGTACGTTGCCCCAGCCGCCGCGCCCGCCCTTTGCGATGCGCACAGGCTCGTCGCCGGAAATATCGGCCAAAAGCCTGCCGGTTTCCGCGTCCTTTACTAAAGTGCCGCGCGGCACGCGTATGGTCAAGTCCTCTCCTTTTTTGCCGCTGCGTCGTCCGGAATCCCCGCTGTCCCCTGATTTTGCGGCGTACTTACGCCGAAAGCGGAAATCCGTCAATGTGGAAAGCTGGTCGTCGGCCAAAAAATAGACGCTGCCGCCATGCCCGCCGTCGCCCCCGCTGGGACCGCCGCTGGCCACGTATTTTTCGCGATGGAATGCCACGCACCCGTCACCTCCCGCGCCTGCGGAAAGTGAAATGCGTGCGGTGTCAACAAATGCAGACATATACAACCTCTAATTTTTTAGAATGTCATCCAGATCCAGCCGAAGAACAGGTAGCGAAGGATAAACTGCAGCCATGCAGGTAAAGCTTCCCACCATTTCGTCTCGGGGACTGAAGGATTATCGACAGGGTCAGGCGTTACACCGGCTTCGTAGCCGAACAGCTGCACCCAGTATAATTGCCCGCCGGATTCGGCTACGCCGACGCCGATTTTATTAAAGCTTTTATTTAAGATGTTCTCCTTGTGTCCTTTAGAGTCCATCCACCCTGCCACAACGGCGCTCGGGCTTGTATAATAGGCGGCGATGTTTTCGCCCATGGCGCCGGAGACAACGCTGAACTCTGTAAAGACCGTAAAGCACGACGTATCATCCGGACGCGTATGCGAAAACTTTGTTACAAGCTCCTGCGCGCGCTTTTGCGCCGCCGCGTTCAGCTTGGCGTCCGTACTGCTAAAGGCAACTGCGCCGTCTTTTTTTCGCTCAAGGTTGACGAGCTTTACAACCTCGGCGGCATAGGCGTTGGCGTCTACCGCGGCGGAAGCGGTCAGGGCGAACATACCTGCCAGCAGGCAGACCGCGGCGACCAGGGCGAGGATTGTGCGTAACTGTTTCATTCTGAAATCACTCCGTTTTCTATTATTCTACCCCTATTCTCATAGGGTATAGTTCGAAAAAAAGTTGAAACCTTAGAATTTTACAGCAACGCCGCCTTGTTTTCCCTAGAGAACCATCCAAACCCAGCCGAAGCAGGCGATGAGCAAAACCCAGTTCCAAAAATTATCTTTTTCGTAGTCCGTGGTCTTGCCCCACAGTTTAAAATACTCTTTTTCAGGCTCGGGATCAGGATCGGGGTCAGGATCCGGGTCGGTGTCGGGGTCAGGATTCAGATCAGGGTCAGGGTCGGGGGTTGTACCGCCAACAAATAAAAACATCTGAACCCAATGCAGGACGCCATCTTTTTCATAGACGCCTACGCCGATTTGTGTATAGTCGCCCAGGATGTTCGCCTTGTGATTGGTGGAAGTCATCCACGAGGCCATGGCGGCTGCGGGCGTGGGTTGCCCTTTGGCAATGTTTTCTGCGTGGTAGCTGACATAAATGCCCTGTTCCCACAGCGCCGTAATGTAATCTCTGTCATCCGGGCGCAAATGAGAAAACGCTACGGAAATTTCTTCGGCGCGCTTTTGCGCTGCCGCATTCAGCTTGGCGTTTTTGCTGTTGAACGCCGTCAGGTTCGCTTTTTTTCGCTCTGCGTTTGCCAGGCGCGCCACCTCGGCTGCATATTCAGAGGTGTTAACAGCGGAAGCGGACATGGAGAATATGCTGGTGAACAGGCATAGGATTGCGGCAAATGCCAGGGCGGTGCGGAACTTTTTCATTTCATTCACTCCGTTGTTTTTTTATTCTATCCCTAATCCCGGCGAGGCATTTAATTCCGGACCGGCACGTACGCCGGCACGGTATTCATAAAACCCCTGCGCTGCAATCATCGCGGCGTTGTCTCCGCAATAACACAGCTCGGGAATAAAGAACGAGATGTTCTGCGCGGCACAGCGTCGCGCCAATTCGGCGCGCAGAACGCTGTTTGCACAGACGCCGCCGGCAACCGCCAGCCTGGAATACCCAAGCTCCTGCGCGGCACGCAATACGGCAGCGCATAAATAATCGGTTACGGCATATTGAAAAGAAGCCGCAAAATCACGCATAAGCGCAGGGTCGCTGCTGCCTTCTGCTCGAATGCCGAGCTGTTGGCTTTTAACCAGCGCGGCGGTTTTTAAGCCGCTGAAGCTAAAGTCATAGCTCCCGCCTGTCTTCGGGCGCGGAAACGCGAAGGCATTCGGGTTGCCGCCCTGCGCGAGCTTGTCCAGGTGCAGACCGCCGGGATAGGGCAGCCCCAATATGCGCGCGGTTTTATCCAGCGCCTCCCCTGCGGCGTCGTCGCGTGTGCGGCCGACAACATGAAAGGCTGTGTAGTCCGTAACTTCGACGATGTGCGTATGTCCGCCGCTCACCACCAGCGCAAGGAACGGCGGCTCTAGTTCGGGGTGTAAAAGATAATTCGCGGCAATGTGTCCGCGCAAATGGTGTACGGGAACCAGCGGCTTTTGCGCCGCAAAGCCCAAACCTTTTGCAAAATTGACACCCACCAGCAACGCGCCGACAAGCCCCGGCGCGTGCGTCACGGCAATTGCGTCGACCTCTGCCAGAGTAAGACCTGCCTGCCGCAACGCTTCGTCTGTCACGCCCGAGATGGCTTCCACGTGCATGCGCGAAGCGATTTCGGGCACTACCCCGCCATAGACCCTGTGCGCTTCAATTTGGCTTGCCACCGCGTTCGACAATACCGCCCGACCGTCGGTCACCACAGCGGCCGCAGTCTCGTCACACGAGGATTCGATGCCGAGTATATGCATTGAAACTCCTTTGGAATAAACCTTCTCTTTAGAGAAAGTAAGCTGTCATTAAAATTGCGTCCTCCTGCGGCTTTGTATAAAAGCCTTTGCGCAGACCAACCTGTTGATACCCGCGGGCGCGGTAGAGCGCAAGAGCGGGGGCGTTGCCTGCGCGGCATTCGAGGTGGATTTTATCGCAGCCGCGCAGGAGCGCTCCGAGCTCGGCGCGGGCAAGCAGCCTGCTCGCAATTCCCCGGCGCTGATGCTGCGGAAAAACAGCGACGTCATCAATAAAGGCTTCACCCGCAATTTCGTCTGCCCCGATAAAGCCGGCAGGTCTGCCGTCGAGTAAGGCGGTCAGCATATGCGAATGAGGGAGCGAAAGCCTTTCACGCAGCCTGGCTTCGCTTGCGGGCGAGGAAAAAACCAGCTGCTCCAGCTGCGCCAAAGCAGAAAGATGGGATTCCTCCGTGGGGACAATGCTTGCCCGGCACAAAAAATCGGGCAGCAGCCCGGGAAGACCTTCAGCAATTTGGGCGGCGCAGCTGCGATAGACCTCCAGGCTGCCGCCGTATGGATCAGCAATGCCGCAGCGCAGCACGCGTATTTTTTCTTGCGGGACAAGGGACAGCAGCTGCCTTGCATGGCTTGTCCCCATACAAACGACATAGTCGGCTTCCGCGAGCAATTCGGCTGTGACCTGCTGCGCGCGGTGCGCGGTAAGCGCCGCGCCAAGCTCTGCGGCGGCTGTTACAGCGTTCTGTTCGGCGGGCGCGCCAACGGGCGCCGCCAGACCCGCGCTGACAACGCTGCATTCGAGGCGGCGTTCAACAGCGATTTCCGCAAATAAGGCGGATGCCATAGGGCTGCGGCAAGTGTTGCCGGTACATACAAATAAAATGTTAATGGCAAGCACCTCCGAAATTGAGTATAACATACTTCATGTTAAAAAACAACCGCATTCCAAAGAAAAAATACGGTCAATTTCGTTATACAAAAAAAATATATCATTTTGGCAATAAATTACTAAAATGCGCAGAAAAATGCGCAGAAAAGCGCCAATTGTGCAGGAGTGTGAAGAGGTGAATTGCAATGGCAGAAGCAAACAGCAAAACAAAGGCGGCCCAGCTGCGGGAAGACGTCATCAATGGGTACCGAAAGCTTGCCTTTGGTGAAAATCATGATACCTTGCGCCTGATGTTCTACGACGAGCCGACATTGCCTGCGACATTGGATACAATGGATATCTTCAATGTCAGCAGCATTCGGCGGGATAAAAGCGGCGCGCTGGAGATAAAATTTTATGACCGGTGCGACGCGTTGGAGCACCTTGAGGCTTTCTGTACTACGAATGAAGGCCGCGAAGGCGTAAAATCGTTCTATGAAGCCATTGCGAGGAGCGTGGAAGAATCATAAGGGGAGGTGAAAAAGATCGGAAGCCTGGACCAAATCACAGCGTTTTCCCCTAAGCAGCTGCGCCTGCTTAACTGGTGGCATCCGCGCAACAACAGCTCGCAATACAATGCCGTAATATGCGACGGCGCGGTTCGGTCAGGAAAAACGCTTTGCATGAGCATTTCGTTCATTGCATGGATCTCCTTTATGTTTCAGGACACTTCTTTTGCGATTTGCGGCAAAACGATAGGCTCAATTAAGCGGAATATCCTTGTGCCCGTGCTGCCTGTGCTGCGGGAGCTTGGCTTTTTGTGCCACGAAAAAAACAGCGGCAACTATGTGGATATCTCCTTTGCGGGCGCGAAAAACCGGGTATATCTTTTCGGCGGAAAGGACGAGTCCTCCGCCGCGTTAATTCAGGGGATGACCTTGGGCGGCGCAATGTTTGACGAGGCGGCGCTGATGCCGCGTTCGTTTGTGGAGCAGGCGGTTGCCCGCTGCTCGCTGGACGGCGCAAAGCTATGGTTTAATTGTAACCCCGAATACCCGCAGCATTGGTTCCACCGCGAGTGGATACAAAAGGCTGAGGCAAAGCAGGCGCTTTACCTGCACTTTACAATGGAGGACAACCCGGGGCTTAGCGAGCAGGTGCGCGCGCGCTACCGCAGCCTTTATACCGGTACGTTTTATCAGCGCTTTATCGAGGGCAAATGGACG
>JAVBSB010000079.1:0-3852 GCA_031547365.1 Oscillospiraceae bacterium
AAAATAAGAATGAAGTATATAGCAAAGAAGGTCCGGATAAATTCCGGACCTTCTTTATTGAAATATCTTCTTTTGTATAGATTCAGGTCTTGTGCTTATAAATTTCCGCTTTCCACTGCATCATGTGATTTTTTATAGCCAAAAAGCTTTCCTCGCTCATGTCGTGCTCAATACGGCAGGCGTCCTGCACGGCGACATCGCGGTCTACGCCCAGGAAAATAAGCCAATCCGAAATTAAGACATGCCGTTCAAACATGGTTTGCGCAATTTCGCGGCCGCTGTCTGTCAGGGTGATGCTGCCCTCCGCGTCAATGCGAATATGCCCTGCTTCGCGCAGGTTTTTCATGGCGACACTCACGCTTGGTCTGGAAAACGCAAGATCCTGCGCAATATCAACTGCGCGCACGAGGTTTCCGCCGCGGCTGAGCATAAAAATAGTTTCAAGATAATTTTCCGCTGATTCATGCGTTTTCAAAGCATTTCAACCCTTCTGTATTTGCCTTTATGGATTAAGTATAGCATAGCGCAAGGGTGCTGTCAACCGTTAATCCTTCAATCGCCTTGGCAGCCTGCGACATCACGAGGAAGCCCGCAGCAAGGAGTATAAAAGTCAGAGCCAGTACGATCCACTTGGTTTTCGGGCTGCGCTCACGCTGATTCGGCGATATAAATTTGCTTCCAAAGTAGTATAGCACAGGCGCCAGCGCCGAAAGTATAAGGAACGTACCGACGCTGGCCAGCGGCATTTCGTTGACTTGACTCATCGCTTCGGAGCTGAGAGAATTCGATGCGAAGGCTGCTGTTGCGACAGAAACGGCATTGTGAAAGAGGTGGTAGAGTACAGGCAATAAAAAGTTCTCAGTTTTTATCATGATATAGGTCAGGATAAAGCCCAAAATTGCCGTAGGAAGAAAACGGTAGAAATCAAGATGGAAAACGCCGAAAATCACCGCCATGATCAGCATTGTGAGCAGCTCATGCTTTTTCAGCCGGACTGTATGCAGAATGAAGCCTCTGTGCAGCGCTTCCTCACAGATGGCAGGCAGTACTGCCATGACAAGAAGGGAAATCACGAAGGGAGTGCTGGTGGAAAAGCTCGCAATTCCTTTGCTGACCTCAATTGCGTTCGGAAAAAAGTAGCTTGTAATCATCGCAACGACCGACGAAACAATAAAAGTCGCGGCATAGAGCAGTAAAACCGCCAACAACTGCTTTAGCCGAATTTTTTTAAGCGGAAACACTTCGCTTAGCTTCCACTTAAACAGAAATACAGGAAGCAACGCAAAAAGCAGCAGTATTAATTCGGTGACGGCTAAGCCCCACATCCCCCAATTTGCCTGTATGGGTGTGGCGAGATACATGAGAAACAAGACGACCAGTACGAACACACCGATGCCGATATACCACTTCGGTTTGATTTTGGACATAGTTTTCACACTCCTATTGTATAATTTACGGCTTATTCCATGCCGGTATGTGAGAGTTGCCACGTAATGCCGAATTTATCGGTCACCATGCCATAAAGCTCGCTCCAGAAGGTCTTTTGCAGCTCCATGTCAACCGCCCCGCCCTCGCTGAGCTGCGAAAATATGCGGCGGATTTCGTCTGTATCCTCTGTGCCGAGCGTTGGGCTGATGTTGTTGCCAACAATTAAAGGCATGCCGGCGGGCATGTCGCAGAACATGATGTTGCTGCCGAAGATAGGCACGTTTGCGTACATCACCTTGCCTTTGTCTTCATCGGGTATAATAAAAGATGGGTCGGGCGGCATTGCTCCGTAAAGCATAAGGTCCTGCACCTCGGAATTAAATACCTTTGCGTAAAAATCGAGCGCCTCTTTACAATTCCCGCCGAAGTTGATGAACAGAGAAAAATTCATGATGCTTGCTCCTTTACATATTTTTTAATCAGTGTTGGCATTTCAAAGTCCATTTTTTAACCTCTTTTGCATTTGTATAATTATCCTCGTGACATCAATACGACACTCTCAACATGCCCCGTCCTCGGGAACATATCCACAGGCTTGATCCGCTGTGCTTGATAGCCAAGCGTTTTAAGTATAGCTAAATCGCGCGCAAGCGTTGCCGGGTCGCAGGAGATATACACGATACGGTCGGGTGCCATATCGGCGATGATTTGCAGCAGAGAAGCCTCGCAGCCCTTACGCGGCGGGTCAATTAAGACGACGTCTGGCTGCCAGCCGTCGTTAGCCAGCCTTGTTGCCGCCTGCCTGGCGTCCATGCAGAGGAACTGCGCGTTGGCGATTCCATTGCGTGCGGCGTTGCGGCGGGCGTCCTCCACGGCTTGCGAAACGCTTTCCACGCCTATCAATTCAGCACAGCTGTGCGCCATGGTGAGACCGATTGTGCCGGTGCCGCAATAAAGGTCGAGCACGCGCTCGTGTCCTTGCAGCCCCGCGTATTCAGCGGCAATGTGGTAAAGGCGTTCAGCCTGCGCAGGGTTAACCTGAAAGAATGACTGCGGCGAAAGCGTAAATTCCAGCCCGCAAAGCCTTTCGGTGATGTACTCTTCGCCCCAGAGAATGGTATTTTTTGCGCCGAGCACGACATTCGTCCGATCCGTGTTGTGGTTGAGCAGTACGCCGCGCAGATTTGGGCAGACCAAACGTAAACGGGCGATCAAACGGTCTGCCTGCGGAATTGTGCTCCCGTTGATGACCAGGCAGGCGAGTGCCTGCGCGCCGTTTTGGCTTTGCCGCAGGTAGATATGACGCAGCAGACCCTTGTGCGCGGCTTCGTCATAGATGCTGCAAGCGGTCTCCTGTGCCCATTCGCAGACGATATCTGCCATACGCTTAAAGATTTCCGGCTGCAGCCTGCAATCGCTGCTATGGACAACCCTGTGGCTGTGCCGCGCATAATAGCCCGCGCGCGCAACGCCCTGCGCATCAATATGCACCGGCAGCATCGCCTTATTGCGGTAGCGTTCGGGCTGGTCGACTCCGCAAATTGGTTCGAGCTCCAGATTGATTCCGCCAATGCGCCGCAGAATTTCGCCTGTTTCATGCTGCTTGATGTTTAATTCCGCGGCGTAGCCGATATGACGGAAGGCGCACCCGCCGCAGCGCGGAAAGGCTTCGCATTGGGGGTCAATGCGCTGTGGACCGGGGGAGAGGAGCTCTGCGCATTTGCCGAACGCGCAGTTCGCTTTTACCTTTAAAATGTGTGCGCGGATCATGTCGCCGGGGCATGTTGCGGGTACAAAAACCGGCACACCGCCGAGGCGCGCAATGCCGTCGCCCTGCAAGGTCATGCCAACGATTTCAAGTTCAATCTTGTCATTTTTTTTCATGTAACTATTATACAATTCAAAATGATTAAACGTCAATAGCTTTTTAGAATTCTGCCTGACAATTTTGTGCAAAGCCAGCTTGCCCGGGCGCAGGCGAAGAAACTAAAAAAGATGATAAAAAAGTATCTTGACAAATTTATCAAATGCAAGTATAATGCAAGTAAGGGGTTGGTGAAGCCCTATGTGGTATGGCACTGGCTGCATGGGTTCGAATCCCTCTTCCGCCGCAAAATCTTTGGTTTTGCGGGGTTTTATCAGGGCTTGGTTATATTTTTGCTTTGAATTTCTCATTATGGAGAGTTGTCCGAGTGGTCGAAGGTGCAGCACTCGAAATGCTGTAGACCGAAAGGTCTCCAGGGTTCGAATCCCTGACTCTCCGCCAGGCTGCACTGGAGGTCACGCGCTTCCAGTACAGTGTTTCCAAAATAGAATATACGTTAGTCACACGGAGAAGTACTCAAGTTGGTGACGAGGCGCCCCTGCTAAGGGCGTAGGTCGGGTAACCGGCGCGAGAGTTCGAGTCTCTCCTTCTCCGCCAAA
>JAVBSB010000077.1:0-2708 GCA_031547365.1 Oscillospiraceae bacterium
AATTACGCCTTCGTTCGTGCCAAAGCCGTCCATTTCCACAAGAAGCTGGTTCAACGTCTGCTCGCGTTCGTCGTGACCGCCGCCCATACCCGCGCCGCGCTGCCGCCCGACGGCGTCGATTTCGTCGATGAATACGATAGAAGGAGCACATTTTTTCGCCTGCGCAAACATATCGCGCACGCGGCTGGCACCCACGCCGACGTAAAGCTCTACAAAGTCAGAGCCTGAGATGCTGAAAAACGGAACATCCGCTTCGCCCGCAACCGCACGCGCCAACAGCGTTTTGCCTGTACCGGGAGGACCGACAAGCAGCACGCCCTTGGGGATACGCGCCCCTAAATCGTTGAATTTATGCGGGTCTCGGAGAAAACCGACGATCTCGCTGAGTTCTTCCTTTTCTTCGTCCGCGCCCGCAACGTCCGCAAAGGTGGTACGGCGCTTTTCGTCTTTGCCCTGCTGGCGCAAGCGCGCTTTGCCGAAGGTCATGCTCTTGTTGTTTTCGCTCATGATGCTGCTGTTCATGCGCCGCATCATCAAGAATACAAACGTCACAACCAGCCCGCCGATCAGTACCGTCGGAATGATTTGGATCAGCCAGGTGCTGCCGCCGCCGTTGGTCAGCTCCACCTGTATCATCTTTGTCGGGTCTTTGGAATTCTCTTTGTTGTGGTCCTGTACGATCTGATCGACCTGCGAAATAAAAAGCTCTACGCTTGAAAGCGAGAATTCCTTGCCCTTTTCTTTGTCCTTGGGCTCAACTTTTTTGCTTGTTTTATTGTATTCCACTTGGTCCCAGCCCCAATATTCCATTGCGCCGCTGCTCAGGTTCAGCGTATAGTACGCAACCTCGTTGTTGTAAAAGGAATTTAGAAGGTCAGAATAATAGACCTTCTCCTTTTTCGACTCCTGGACATAGTGCATCGCCACCGTCAGCAACAGCATCGGTATTGCGATGTATGAGACAACGGTCAATATTTTACGAACGTTCAAGGCGGTTCCCTTTCTGTTATTACATTCTCTATTAGAGTGTACAGCTATCTTTTTTGCATACACATTTCAGCTTCCAGTTATATCCAAAAACCCAATATACGGCAGCGCGCGGTAATGCTGCGCATAATCCAAACCATAGCCAACCACAAACACATCGGGGATTTCCTTCCCCACATAAGACGCATAAACAGGCGAAACCCGCCGCGACGGCTTATCTAACAGTGTGCATAGCGCCAGGCTGCGGGGGCGCTTTGCCTGCAAATACTGCAGCATATAAGACAACGTCCGACCGCTGTCCAGGATATCCTCAACAACCAGAACATCATAGCCCTCCAGCGGCATCGGCAGCTCGCCGCGTATCTCCAGCGCGCCCGAAGTGGTCTCTTGCCGGTAGCTTGAGGCGCGCATAAATTCAATTTCGCAGGGAATTGTAAGCGCGCGCGCCAGGTCCGCCAAAAAGATAAAGGCTCCCTTTAAAACTCCGATGAGCAGCAGCTTTTTATCGGCATAGTCCCGGCTGATGCGCTCTGCGAGACCGTTCACAATTTCTGCAATCTCCGCCGGACTCAGCAGAATTTCAGTCATTTGTTCCTCCAAGCCTGCGCTCCCCTGCCTTCATTCCGGTTCGCTAACCTTCATTTGCAGCGCCCGCCGCGTATGTTCCGTAATTCTGCAACGGTGTGCGGGACCGAGCGTTTCAATCCACACCAAGCCCTTTGCGTCACGCGCAACGTGCAGCAATTCACGCCGCCCGGGCGCAATGCCATGCTCCTGACACAGCTGCTTAAAGCTTTTTGTACCCACAGCATTGCACAACCGCATTTTGTCGCCGGCTATACGATGCCCAAAGGATAAATCACCTGATATTGTATCACAATCCAAACAGTTCGCCAAGCCCTCTTTTGGCATATTGGGTAAATTTTTTGTGAAGTTTTCGTCAAGATGCTCAATTTGCAGCGTTTTTTTGGCAAAAGCAGGTTTTGTTCTTCCATAAGCCGGATTTTGCTTTTCCAGCTCGCGCATGCCTGCCTGCGTCGGCTCACGACCCAGCTGCACCAGCTTGTCCCGCAGAACGCGGCCTTTGATTGCTTCCGGCGCAGCGGATAGATCGCCGCTATACGTCTGCGCGGCAGCGGTAAGATAAGCTTCGTCCGCCTCCAGGCTGCGGAACATGCGCCGCATGGGCTCGCCTTCCAGCTCCAGCAAGGGGATGACCTCGTTGCGCACAAGATTGCGGCGATACGCAGCGTCGGCGTTGGTTTCGTCGTTTCGGTACTGCAAGCCATGCGCAGTACAATACGCTTCAACCTGCGCGCGCGTGCATTCAATCAAGGGGCGGATAATCGTTAATTGTTCATTATGAATCGTTAATTGTTTTCGCCGCGGCGGAATGGAGCAGAGTCCCCGCAGCGCGGCGCCGCGGGCGGCATTCATCAAAAAGGTTTCGATGCGGTCGGACAGCGTATGCGCAAGCACCACCTGCGGTGGGGCAGCCGCCGTCGGCGTTCTCGCTGCACATTCGGCGAAAAAATCGTAGCGGGCGTTGCGGCCTGCTTCCTCTATACCTATGCCCTGTTCCCGCGAAAGGGCGGCAACATCGACACGCTCGACACGCAGCGGCACTTCCCATTGGACACACAGCGCGCGGCAGAACGCCTCGTCGCCGTCTGAGGCTTCGCCGCGCAGGCAATGATTCACATGGGCGGCGGCGAGCGTAA
>JAVBSB010000154.1:0-5441 GCA_031547365.1 Oscillospiraceae bacterium
AGTCCAGCATATCGACCGGCCAATGGAAAAAACCCTGCTTGCCCCAAACGGCACGCCGCACTGCGTAATAGACAAATTGCTGCCTATCGTGCGGCACAAGCAGACCAAGCGGCTTTTGCGGGGGAGATACGTCCTGCTTACAAAAGGCTGTGCGAAAACCCAGTTTGGCGTAGTAATTGTACAGTCCGGGGTTAGCGGGCAGCAGGCACAGCGCAGATTTCCCTTCCTGCTTTGCGATAATCTCGGCGTATTGCACAAGGTATGCGGCGTATTTGCAGCCTCGATGTTCAGGCAGCGTTGCAACTGCGTAGATATATTCCGCGGGTAGCAGCGACTTTTTATAAGCCAGCGCGCCGGGCAGCATAAACAGCATGGAAACTACGCGTCCTTCTTCTTCCCAAACCAGCCCGCGGCACATTGGAAAGCACTTCTCCCAAAAAAAGCGGACATAGCCTTCGTCGTCGCTGAAGCATGTCTTCCATATCTGCACAACGCTGTCATAGTCGTCGCCGCGCATAAACCGTTCACTCATAATCCAGCTCCACGGCAACGTATTTATCCAACAAAATTGCAGGGTAGTAGGAAAGCTTTGCCCGGCGCAGACCTTCGTCGCCTAAATCCTCCTCGCGGTTGATAAATTCAAATTGCTCGAGGCAGAGATTCGTAAAGCCCTGGTTGATCATTTGGTAAGCGCCCGGGTTCTCAGCAAATGCCTTCTCAAAATGCGTACAAAAGCAGGTCTCATTGATCGCTTCGCCCAGCGTAAAAGCGATAATATTTCCGCTTACGCGCAGCACTGCGCCGCAAAGACCAAGGGTCTCGTAATGTGTAAAGCACTGCTCCAGCGCGCGCAGCTCGTCCTGCAAGCCTTCGGGATCCTTCTCAGCATTGAGCGCAATCCACCGGCGCTCCATCTCCAGGCATTCGTCCAGCATATCGGGCGTGATCATCTCCAGCTGCCAGCTGTTGTCTCGTAAAAAGCGCGCGATGTGGTTGCGCTTCTGATGATATTTTTTCCCGGCAAGCGCGGACAAATCCTCGCGGCGATAAATATAATCGCAGTTTTCGCGGTTGGTATCATAACGGAATATGCCGGGGTATGCGGCTTCATACAGCGGTACTTCTTCTTTCATCAGCCCATGCAGTATCATCGGGCAGCCGAGCTGTTTTGCGTCCTTGCGCAGCAGCGGCAATCTTTCGCGCAGCGCCTCTAAGCCTTGCGGGACAAAATATTTTTTACAGCCTTCGCCGCCGAAGCGCGCGATAAAGGTATCGCCAAGGCGCGCAATTTCTGTGTGATATCTTGCTTGCCAGGCAAACAAATTGCCAAAGCAGCATTCGCTGCCCATGCGCCGCGTCTGAAAAAGAACAGGCTTGACCCATTCGATGTCTTCAGGCTGCGGTGCGCGGAATTGTAGTTTAAGCTGTGAAGAAAGGTCGGATATGGCTGCGGATGCTTTCATGAATTTCCTCCGGTGTGTTTGGGGTTGCGGTGTTTGGCGCTGCGCAGGCGATTCGCTTCCATTGCAGGGCATCGCAGGCAGCAAGCGCTGCCTCGCGGCAGTGCGAAAGATACGCAAAATCGGCTTCGTGTATGTCGCGCTTCGCTTCGTCGCCTTCGTAGCGCACACTGAGCAGCGTGCGTGAAATCTCCAGGGGCATGTCCAGGTATAACACCAAATCGGGCTTCGGTATCCCCAGCTTATCGTATTCGGTATCCTCCAGCCAGGCAAAAAAAGCGGACCACTGCGCGGGTTCAAGCTTCGTCGCCTGGTGGTAGGCGTTTGAGGTCGTGTAGCGGTCGGCTAAAATCACCCGCCCCGCTTTGTACGCCTCCGCCCATTTCAATTTATAGTTGACATAGCGATCAACCGCGTAAAACAGCGAAGCTGCATAGGCGTTTACGTCCCGCGGCGCTTTGCCGAACCGCCCTGCGAGATATTGCCGCACCAACAGGCTCGAGTCGTCTTCATAATCCGGCAGCTTAATCGTCACGGGCGCAACACCCTGCGCAATCAACCAATCGCGCAGCATTCGCAGCTGTGTACTTTTTCCGCTACCGTCCAAGCCCTCTAAAACAATGAGCATTTGCTCTCCTATCTTTCACGACCTTATCGCACGGCATATCAATCCATTCTATTTATTATACCACAGTTTTACAAAAAATCAAGGGCTTTGCGCCTACAAAAAACAGAGCGAAGCCGCCGCAAAAAAGTAGGAGTTGTATTTTCTGGAAGAATATGCTATAATTGTTTTGATATGGGCATATGCCTATATACAAACAAATTGAGAAAGGACTCAAACCGCATGAACAAAAAGATTCTCGCACTGCTCCTGATTGCCGCGCTGGCAGTCTCCGCGCTCGCCCTCACCGCCTGCTCCGCTAAGGAAGAGGAGCCCACCGAAGCGGTCACAACCGTTGCCGCTGTAGAAGAAACTCCCACTGAATTAGCAGAAGCTCCTGTCGCCACAGACGCGCCCGCTGCCCCCGCTTCAAATCTGGAGGAACTCGTTGCGCAGCAGAACGCCGCTCTGGAAGCCGCGAACGCCGCAGCCGGCGGTCAGTATAAGATCGAAGTCAAAGCGGACGGCGACAAGCTTGTCTATTCCTATACTTACGCCATGGAGCTGCCTGCCCAAGCGCTGCAAGCTTCCCTCGATGCAGCCGGGCAAAGCTACGGCGGACAAATCAGCACGCTCAAGGGTACGGGCTACGACATCAGCGCGATTGTCATTCAGTTCCTGGATCAGAACGGCAAAGAACTCGCCAGCAAAGAGTTCAAATAAATCCGGCACCGCATACAATTTACACCCCTTTGCTGCCGCTTGGCAGCGAAGGGGCTGTTTATTTTCTATAACAAAACAGGCAAAGCCGAAGCTCCGCCCGCATTGTATCATGCATGTAGTATGGTAATCACTCCGGCAGCTGGATCGGCTTGTCCGAAATCGAGGTGTAAAGGTAGAACATTGGCATCATAAACCGCAGCATCAGCATCCCGTTTATGTCCTTGCCCGGTTCTACAATAACAGGTTCCGTTTTTGTGCCGTACTTCAGCTTTTTCAATGTCTTTAAGTATGCTTTTGCGATGGCGACATGTCCTTTTGCGTTCGGGTGAATGTTGTCCTTTGCAATCATTTTTTCGTCGGCTTTTACTACAGAAGCGGCGTCTACTATCACATAGCTGCCCGGATGTTCTTTTAAATAGCGCGTATAGCAAGCGTTGAGCTTGTTCAATCCGGTTTGGTATATCTCTTTTTTCATGCCCGTTTCCGGGTTGTAGAGCGTCTGCACCAGCAGCAGCGCTTTTGGATTGAGCTTACGCACTTTCGCAATGATGTCGCAGAAATTATCATAGACCTTTGCAATGATCTCATCCATATAATCATAGTCCTTGCAGACCCATGCGTCGAACATAATTTTATACATCCCACCCAGAATAAAATCGTTCCCGCCGATGGAAATGCTGATAATATTGGCTTTTTTTACATCGGCGGCAACATCAGCTTTGCTTAAATCCTTGAGCATATCCGCAGTCTGATGTCCGGCAAACGCTTGGTTTTTAAAATCATACCCGTTCGTCTTCGCAACAATCGCACCGTAGCAGGCAACATTATAGTTTTCCAATCCGGTTCCCTGCGCGATAGAATCCCCGAGCGCAACATAGAGTAATTTTTTCGGCGCTGCGAATGCGGCTGTGCTCATTGTAAGCGCAATTACCAGCACCAAAGCAACGACTTGACAGATTCGTTTCATTTCAACCTTCTCCTTAATTATACTTTAAAAATTAATGTATGTAATTATACTACCTCAAAATACGTATGTCTATAGGAAATCCTACATTTTTTAAAATTTTTTTGCGGGCGAAGCCACAGCCTCGCCCACATTTTTTATTGGTCTGTTTGCTTTGATATATACCACATCTGTCTAGCTTTTTGGGTGCTGTTCATCATGGCAAGGCGCAAATATTTTTAACCGCGCATGGCGACCAGGTCACGGTAGTTGATCTTCTTGATACCGATGTCTGCCAGGTGCTGCTGGAATTTCGGGTCTTTATAAAGGGTATACTCCCAGACACGATGGATGCCGGAGTGAGAGGCGGCGGTGATTTCGCCGGTATCAATGCAGGGGTGAATAAAGGTTTCGGTCACGCCCTCGGGGAAGTTCTTCACCCACTCAAACATAAAATCGCGGAACCGGTCATAATCCTTGGAATTGTCGTCGTTATATTCGAAAGTAATCAAGTAGTCGGGGCAAACCACGCCGCGTGACTTGATAAAGCCCTGAATCTGACCGAACAGCGCTTCCACCATTTCCTTGGGCATTTGGATATCAAGGTCGCTGTTGCCCACTCCAACCGGCAGACCCATCTGTGGAAAGCGGAACGGCAGACCGACTTCGGCGGAAAGCCCGAGGATCATTTCCAGCAGCTCAAAGCGACCGGTTGCCACGCCGTAAAGCGAGCCCATATGGTTGTCCCAGTGAGAGGGGTTCAGCCCCAGTTTTTTCGCGCGTTCAAGCTGCGCAAGCGCTTCGTCTTTTGCTTGGTCAATATCCGCATTTTCTTCAAACAGATCGCTGTTGCGCCACATGTAGCCTTCTTCATCACGGAGGGTGGATGTGTTTTCAACCGCAACCGGTCCCCATTTGCAGGCATCCCACTCGCTTGTAGTTGTCAGGTGCACGCCGATTGCGTATTCGGGGTGTTTTCCTGCCCATTGACAGGCTTGGCGCGCCCATTGACAGGGGGTCATAATGGTGCTTGAGGTGATGCACCCCCGTTCAAGCAGTTCAAACGTCGCCATATTCGCGCCGTAAAAGGAACCCAGGTCGTCCGCATTGATGATCAAATATTTATCCATGCTCAGTCCTCCTATTTTGATGAAAATGAAATTACCAAATCATTATATCACCTCGAAAAGACATTTTCAAGGCAAAACATGCAAAGTTCACTTTTCATTCATACAATCACAGGATTCAACCTTGATTGCTGACATATTCCTCCGACGACGCCAAAAAGAAGCGATACATCGGCATACAGGCACTATAGAGGGCTCGCAGCGTTTCGACAAAAACGGGCTGCGAAAGCTGCTCCATATCGCGTGAAGTCAACATAAAATAGAAATTTTTTGCATTCAGGTAGGGCTTGAGCGCTTCGGGCGCGCCGGGAGCCCGGTCTCTTTTGTAAGACTCTGCGCAAAACCTCGCGCCGGCGGCAACGGCTTGCTCCGCCGCGGACAATAAATCCTCCGAATCGCGCAGAATGTGCTTGCGCAGCACCTCCATATAAGCAGGCGGCGTCATAAAAATGCCGATGCCCGCATGCCATTCGCCGCGCTCCGGCTCAACGCCGAACCACATACCGGGCCACGGAACAGGCTCGCCGCCCCGCCGTTCAAATGACAGCCATACATTGTCACGATAAAGATGCTTTTCCTTTGTG
>JAVBSB010000147.1:0-3815 GCA_031547365.1 Oscillospiraceae bacterium
CGTCTTCAAGCAAGCTTTTCAGCTCGGCTTTGATTCTCTTCTCAAGATGCTTTGCGATGGCCTTGAGCTGCTTGTCCTGCTGCAGCATCTCGCGCGAAATATTCAAGGAAAGATCCTGCGAATCCACAACGCCGCGCACAAAGCTAAAGCAGTCGGGCAGTAAATCCTTGCAGTGCTCCATGATCATCACGCCGCCGGAATAGAGCTTCAAACCTTTTTCAAAGTCCTTGCTATAATAATTATACGGCGCTTTTGCAGGCAAAAACAGCAGCGCGCGGTAGTCCACGGTGCCTTCCGCGCTTGTTTGCATCACACGCAGCGGCGCTTCAAAATCATGAAAGCTGTCTTTATAAAATTGGTGGTATTCCGCATCGGTGACTTCGCCTTTGCTGCGCCGCCAGATGGGCGACATGCTGTTGATCGGCGCATTCGGATCAACGGCATCTTCCGCTTCTTCATTCTTCTCTTCGTCTGTCTCTTCGGCTTTGTCTTCTTCGTTTTTGATTTCCTGCAAGCGGATGGGGTAGCGAATATAGTCGCTGTAACGCTTCACCAAATCTTTGATGCGATAGGCTTCAAGGAATTCGCTGTAGCTCTCGTCGTCCGTGTCGTCCTTAAGTTTCAGCACAATTTCGGTGCCAACGCTCTCCTTTTCCCAGGGCTCCAGCGTGAAGCCGTCCGCACCCTGCGAATGCCACAAATACGCCTTGTCGGAATCCGCTTTGCGGCTGCAGACGGTAATCTCGTCCGCAACCATAAACGCGGAGTAAAACCCTACGCCGAATTGACCGATAACGTCTATGTCGCCGGCGTCTTCCAGCTCCTTTTTAAATTGCAGCGAGCCGCTGCGGGCAATTGTGCCGAGATTGCCTTCCAGCTCGGCTTCGTCCATACCACAGCCGTTGTCGCGCACCGTCAGCGTGCGCGCCGCTTTGTCAATGCTCAGCTCAATCGCAAACTCATCGCGGGCAAGTCCTGTTTCGCCGCCGCGCAGCGCCTGATAATAACGCTTATCAATGGCATCGCTGGCGTTTGAGATCAGCTCGCGCAGAAAAATCTCCTTATGCGTATAAATCGAATGGATCATCAGCTCCAGCATACGCTGGCTTTCGGCTTGGAATTGTTTTTTTTCAGGCATATCTATATTCTCCCTTAAATCATAATTTAGCGCTGCGCCAGATCGTCTATAATCAGCTGATATTTCGTCTTATCGTGCTCCGGTTTGGTTTTATTCAGATAAATCTTGCCGTTCTTATCGTGTTGGAAGTAAAAATAATCATTCTTGGCAGGATTGAGCGCAGCTTCGATTGCAGAAATACCCGGGTTACAAATGGGACCGATCGGCAAGCCCTTGCATTTATAGGTATTCTCGGTGTCATTATAGAGCTCTGACGCGCCCGCGTCCATTTCTGTTGCGATATTGTTCAGCACATAGTCGCGCGTGGAATCGCATTCCAGCATGGGGTAGACTGAGGGATGATTCAAACGATTGTGCAGTACGCCGGAAATGTTTTTCATCTGCGACGCGTCCGCGGCTTCTTTTTGGATGATGGAGGCTAACGTAACGATTTGGTCAATCGTATAGCCCAGCTCAACCGCGCGGGTCGTATATTCTTCCTTCCATTTGCCCTGGAAGTTATCGAAAAAGCGGCGCAGTACGCTGTTCGGGTTCTCGTCCAGGTAGAACTCATAGGTGTCCGGGAACAAATAACCTTCGTATTTATAATAACGGCCATCGGTATTCAGACCCTGCAAAAAGGCATATTCAAAGCTGGTGGCAAGCATACTGCGGTTAAGCAGATTGGTCTTCGTTACACGGTTGTCGCCGATTTTCGCCAGAATTTGTTTGACTGTATAGCCTTCAGGAAACAGCAGGTTCACGGTTTCGCCGGTTTTTTCCTTAGGAATAAACGTACCGAGCATATCCTCCAGACCCATTGAAGTATCCAGCTCATATTCCCCTGCGATATAGTCCGGCTGCTTCGGATTGTCTTCATGCTTTGTCTTTATCATAAACGAAAAACGCATATAAATCTTGCACAGCAGCTTCTGTTTAATCAGTCCCTGCTTTGACAGCTGGTCAATCAATTGATCCGTTGATTGATTGGCGGCTATGCTCATGCTGACTACCGTACTTTTTTCCGCGTCCTTGCCTAAGGCAAAAATATCGCGCATGGTTGCAATGCCGATATAACTCAATATACCGGTTGCCACAAACACCACCAAAAGCAGTATAGCGATCGGACCGCTGGCACCCAAGCCCTTGCGTTTCTTTTTCTTTTGCTGTACCGGTTTTGCGATGGGCTGCGGTGTATAGGAATTGCGCGGAGGATTGGAAAAATAAACCTCCCCCTTGGATTTCGGCGTATCCGTATCCAAGGCAGCGCGCATTCCGTCCGTATCGCTGTCATCAAATTTAAAGTCCAGCCAAAATGGCGTTTGTCCCGCTTGATTGGGATTGTTTTTGTCGTTGGAACTCATCGTGTCTCTCCTCTTTGTTCTGTTAAAACGCTTAAAACCGCTATATCTTTTTCATCTTTTGGCAGCTGTGCTTGCATCATTTTTTTATAACAGACGCCCAGTGTGCGTAATCCGCTATAGCGCGCGAAAAATCGGTCGTAGTACCCGCCGCCATAGCCCAGGCGATAGCCCGCATCATCGAACGAAATGCCGGGTACGATTACGAGCTGCGCATGCTTTGCCGGTATATACTCCTCCCCTTCCGGCGCGGGAATTCCGTATGCGCCGACAGGAAGGCTGTGCAACGACTGCACAGGATAGAATTGCATGCTGCGTGTCTGCGTGTCGCAGCGGGGCAGCGCTATCTGCTTTTTCTGCCGCAATGCGTATTCCAACGCAGGTAAAATGTCCGGCTCAGAGTTAATAGGATAATAAGCGAAAATCATTTGCGCCTGTAAGAACCATTCGTGCCTGCGCAAGGCTTCGTTGATTGCAGCGTCCCATTGCTTTTTTTGCGCAGCTTCTATGGAATCACGTTGAGTCAGCAGCTTGCGCCGCAGAATTTGCTTACTCATGGCAGCTGTATCTGCGCGGCAATTTCGTTCGCTTTTTCGGTTGAAGTGAGGTATTCCGCCAGCGCCAGTCCGAATTGAAGCGCCGTGCCCGCGCCGCGGGAGGTAATCACATTTCCGTCGACCGCCACCGGGTCATATACCACTTGCGCGCCTGTCAGCTGGGTTTCAAAGCCCGGATAACAACACGCGCGCTTGCCTTTGAGGTACCCCTGCTGCCCAAGCACACTCGGCGCAGCGCAGATGGCAGCCAGCAGACCGCTCTGCCGCGATACGGCGCAGAGCAATTTTCGAACAAAGGAGGATGCAGCCAGCTTGTCCGTGCCTGCTTTTCCGCCGGGCAAAATCACTGCTTCCGGCGTATCGCAGACCTCCTCTGCTGTAAGATCGCAGGTTATGGGGATGCCGTGGCTGCCTGTTACTGTTCTCCCTGTGATGCCTACGGTTTTTACCGCGACGCCCGCCCGCCGCAGAACATCCAGCGGCGCGATGGCTTCTAATTCCTCAAAGCCTTCGGCAAGCAAAAGATAAACCATGTTTACTCCTTATCTTGTCAATTCAATCCAGCGGAAGCCCCAGGTAGGCTTTCCCCTTCGTCTGCGCCAGCCAGCGTACCGCGCGTTTATCCAGCGGAAGCAACATACCGCCGGGTTCGTTCGTGGGGCGGTTGACGCTGCGCTCCTTCACTCTGCCGTCCGCTGTGAGGTATATCGTGGCGCCGTCCTGTACATAAACCTCGCCGCCTGTAAAAATATGCTCTTGGTGCATATAGTCCAGCATATC
>JAVBSB010000155.1:0-6248 GCA_031547365.1 Oscillospiraceae bacterium
AATTGTCTCTAACAGACTGACAATAGAATACAAGATTTTTACTGCAATGTCAAGGCAAAAAAATGACAAAAGGATGCCGCGCCTCAAATTTCCAGCATTAACTGCTGTATAAGCAATAGAATTTTTATCAGAACCCTTGACAGGGCGTATCTTTCGGAGTACAATAAAGAGGCTAAATAGGGGAGGAGTTTCCAATGGATCATGCAGACAAAACCATGGAGAAGATTGTGGCGCTATGCAAGGGCCGCGGTTTTGTCTACCCGGGCAGCGAGATTTATGGCGGACTGGCGAACGCGTGGGACTACGGACCGTTGGGCGCGGCGCTGATTAAAAACGTAAAGGATGCCTGGTGGAAGAAGTTTGTGCAGGAAAGCCCCTACAATGTCGGGGTGGATTGCGCGATTTTGATGAACACGGAGGTCTGGAAGGCTTCCGGTCACGTTGTCAACTTCAACGACCCGCTGACCGATTGTAAGTCATGTAAGATGCGCCACCGCGCGGACACGCTTGTGGAAGAATACAACAAGGAAAACGGCATCGAAATGAATGCCGACGGTCTTCCGGGCGAGGTGCTGACGGCTTACATCAACGAGCATAAAATTCCTTGCCCCAACTGCGGCAAATGCGACTTTACGGACATACGCAAGTTTAATATGATGTTTAAGACCTATCAGGGCGTTACGGAGGGCAACGCCGCGGAAATTTATCTGCGGCCGGAGACAGCGCAGGGCATGTTCGTAAATTTCCGCAACGTGCTGCGCACCACGCGCCGCAAGCTGCCGTTCGGGATTGCCCAAATGGGCAAGAGCTTCCGTAACGAAATCACCCCGGGCAACTTCATCTTCCGCACGCGCGACTTTGAGCAGATGGAGCTGGAGTTTTTTTGCAAGCCCGGCACGGAGCTCGAATGGTTCGATTACTGGCGCGCGTTTTGCCGCGACTGGCTGCTTTCGCTGGGCATAAAAGAGGAGCACCTGCGCCTGCGCGACCACGAAAAAGAGAAGCTTTCGCACTACAGCAACGCCACAACTGACATCGAGTACCTGTTCCCCTTTGGCTGGGGTGAGCTTTGGGGCATTGCAAGCCGCACCGATTTTGATTTAACCGCGCACCAAGCCGCCTCAGGGCAGGATATGACCTATTTTGACCAGGAGTCGGGCGAGCACTATATTCCCTACTGCGTTGAGCCCGCGCTGGGCGTAACCAGAACCTTTTTGGTCGCTCTTTGTGAGGCGTACGACGAAGAAGTCATTGACGCCGCGAAGAATGACACGCGCGTGGTGCTGCGCCTGCATCCCTTCCTTGCGCCGGTTAAAGCTGCTGTGCTGCCGCTTTCTAAAAAATTAGCGGAACCCGCGCAAGCGCTGTACGGGCAACTGAGCAAGCGCTTTGCCTGCGAATACGACGACACCGGCTCAATTGGCAAGCGCTACCGCAGGCAGGACGAAATCGGCACGCCCTTCTGTATCACTTATGATTTTGACAGCGAAACCGATGGCTGCGTCACCGTGCGCGAGCGGGATTCCATGGAGCAGGTGCGCCTGCCGCTGGAGCAGCTTGCGCAATACATTCAGGATAAAATAGAGTTCTGACCGCTCTATGTTTATACAAATACTAATTGGAGGTTCTCGTATGAAAAAAGCACTATCCGTACTTCTGACCGCAGTGCTGCTTCTCGGTCTTGCCGCGCCGGCGGCATTCGCAGCACCGGCATATGCGGGCACTGACCCGCAGCAAACGCTCAAGGTCGGCGAGGAAGCTACGCTGACGCCCGCGCACTCCTGCCCCGGTCCCGTTAAAGACCCCCGCCGCGACACCTTCCTGATGTATTGGGATGTGGAAGATACGCTCAGCGCGTTTTACGTAAATTTCCGCCCCGAGACATATGTGGACACAAATTTGCTCAAGGGTATTTGGCAAGCGGACAGCAGCACGCTGGGCAACGGCGCCCTGACCGTGGAAGCGGTTGCAGCCGGCGAGGTGACGGTCTATGTGGAATGCCAGGACTGCGGCTGGGCGTGGGCTTATCCATTCGTCATTGAGGAAGCGGAAAAACCCATCGTTGACCCGGAGCCCAACAATCTTTGCAAAATCCTGCGCATCTGGTGGACCGACCTGAAGTGGACCTGGGATTATGAAATTCATCCCTTCTTTAAGTTTTTGTTCTAAAGCGTAGACGACTGGTTCCACAGCGCATGGAATATGCTGTGCGACTGGATCAAGGGTCTGTTTGAAGGCGAAGCGGCCGTTGCTGAACCTGTGACAGAGCCGACCACCGCGGCACCCGCGCCGGAGCTGGAAATCGTCGCTTAAAGAAATACCCTACGGACAAACAAAAGCAGGGCGGGGGGATAGCCTCCGCCCTGTTGGTGAGAATAGGATTCGGCGTTGTCGAAGACTTTACCACATTTAACAAACCGGAGGACATCCTGAAATGGCAAAAAAGGTACAGATCACCGAGACTGTGCTGCGTGACGCGAACCAGTCGCTGATTGCGACGCGGCTGCCTTTTGCGCAGTTTGAAAAAATTCTGCCCGTGCTGGACAAAGCGGGCTATTATTCCCTGGAGTGCTGGGGCGGCGCTACGTTTGACAGCTGCCTGCGCTACCTGGACGAGGATCCATGGGAGCGCCTGCGTAAAATCAGAGCCGCCTGCCCGCATACGAAGCTGCAGATGCTGCTGCGCGGGCAGAACCTATTGGGCTACAAGCATTATCCCGACGATGTGGTGCGCGCCTTTGTACGAAAGAGCGTCGAAAACGGGATTGATATCATCCGTATATTTGATGCGCTCAACGATTTGCGCAACATCGAAACCGCGGTGGACGAAACGCTGAAGCGCGGCGCGCACGCCAGCGGCACGCTTTGTTTTACAACCAGCCCGATCCATACGCTCGAAAGTTTTGCAGGACTTGCCGTCCGGCTCGAAGCCATGGGCGTGCAGAGCATCTGCATTAAAGATATGGCCGGTATTATGGGACCGCAGGAGGCTTATGAGCTGGTCAGCGCCATTAAGCGCAGCGTCAAGCTGCCGGTGGTGGTACACACCCATTGCACGACGGGTCTCGGACCAATGACGCTGCTGAAAGCCGTTGAAGCAGGCGCCGACGTAGTGGATACTGCGATTTCCGCGTTTTCGGGCGGGACGTCGCAGGCCGCAACCGAAACCATGGTCTACACCTTCCGCCAGATGGGCTATGAAGTTGATTTAGACGACAAAGCCCTGGGCGAGGTCAACGACTTTTTTAAGCCGGTGTTCAATGCCTTTTTAAAGGACGGCACGCTCAACCCAACCGTATTAGGGTCCAGCCCCGAAGCGCTCAATTATCAAATCCCCGGCGGCATGCTGTCCAATCTCGTCGCGCAGCTTACGGCGCAGAACAAGCTTGCGCTGCTGGACGAAGTGCTGCAGGAGACCCCGCGCGTGCGCAAGGAGCTGGGCTATCCGCCGCTGGTTACCCCTATGAGCCAACTGGTTGGCGCGCAGGCAGCGTCGCACGTGCTGTCGGGCGAGCGCTACACGACGGTCTCGAAGGAAGTGCGCAGTTATGTCCGCGGCGAATATGGGCAGGCGCCGGGCGAAGTGGATTCTGAACTGGTGCAAAAAATCCTCGGCGGCGAAAAGCCTGTTACCTGCCGTTTTGCGGATCTATTGGAGCCGGGCATAGAAAAAGCCCGCGCCGAGCTTGGAGACCGCGCAACCTGCGAAGAAGATATTTTAAGCTACATTGCCTTTCCGCAGCAGGCGGAAGCCTACTTCCAAAAACGCGAGGAAAAGCGCAATCGGGTGATGCGCTACACGATACGCGAATTATCATAGTCAGACCACGGTTGTCTATCATAAGCCTGAGAAAGGAGCTCACATGCTTCCATATATTGCATTGCGTGTGCGCATAACAGAATTAACGGTTTCCCAAGCATTGCTTTATGCCCTGACCGCGATGGTCATTGTTATGGTGGTGCTCGCCATATTGAGCATCCTTATCCTTATAATCTCGAAGCTCATGGCAAGGGTTGAGCCAAAGACAAAGAAGGATAAGGCGCTGCAGCCCGAATTGCCGCAAGCCGAACCGCAGGCAGCGAACGCCGCAGTGTCGCTGATTGATACAGACGAAGAGACTGCGGCGGTACTGATGGCCATTGTAGCGGAACAGAGCGGCATTGCACCTGATCATTTGCATTTTAAATCCATTTGTCTGCTGGACGAAAACGAAAGCCTGACCGAAAGGACATTGCCATGAAATACATCATTACCCTGGGCGGAAAGAATTATGAAGTCGACGTTGAAAAAACGGAAGCCGCGCTGGTTTCTGTTACGGAAGCCGCGCCTGTTGCGACGCCTGTTTCCGCGCCGGCTGCCGGGACATCTGACCCTGTTGCTGCTGCGGACGGCGAGACCATTATTGCACCCATGCCCGGCACTGTGCTGAGCGTCAGCGCGCAGGCGGGAGTACCGGTGAAAGCAGGGCAGGTGCTGCTGGTATTTGAAGCCATGAAAATGGAAAACGAAATCGCTGCGCCGCACGACGGCGTAATTAAACAAGTACTTACACAAAAAGGCGCGTTGATCGAAACCGACGACGTGCTGTTTGTCATGTAGGAGGATCTATGAATATATTAGAGCTCCTGCGGGGATTGTGGGAAAACACAGGGATCGCGCAGCTGTTTGCGAACGGCGGCTTTCAGTGGCAGAACGTTGTGATGCTGCTGGCTGCGTTTGCGCTGCTTTACTTTGCGATTTTTAGGGACTGCGAGCCGCTGCTGCTTGTCCCGATTGCCTTCGGTATCATCTTAGTTAACCTGCCCGGTTCGTCCATTATGGCGGATCCGTCGGGTATTTTTGGCGGAGAGGCTGCCGCCAACGCGCACTGGTATGACACCGGACTGATACGGATTTTTTATATGGGGGTTAAAAGCTCGGTCTTCCCCTGCCTGATTTTCCTTGGTATAGGCGCTATGACAGACTTCGGACCGCTGCTTGCCAACCCATCCAGCCTGATTCTGGGCGCGGCGGCGCAGCTTGGTATTTCGGTGGCGTTTGTTATTGCGATCTTGCTCGGCTTTACGCCGCAGCAGGCGGCTTCCATCGGCATCATCGGCGGCGCGGACGGACCGACCGCGATTTTCCTCACCAGCAAGCTAGCGCCGGAGCTGCTCAGCGGCATCACAATCGCGGCATATAGTTATATGGCGTTGATACCTTTCATCCAGCCGCCGATTATGAAAGCGCTTACAACGAAAAAAGAGCGTACGGTTAAAATGGCGCAGGCGCGCAAGGTCGGCAAGGTGGAGCGCATTCTTTTTCCTGTGGTGGTATTTGTACTTACTGCCTTTATCCTGCCGGACACGATTCCGCTGATCGGTATGCTGATGTTCGGCAATCTTCTGCGTGAGTGCGGCGTGACAGAGCGGCTGAGCGATACGGCGCAGAACGCCCTGATGAATATTGTTACGATTATGCTCGGGGTCAGTGTCGGCGCGACAGCAATCGGCAGTACCTTCCTGACATGGGAAACCATAAAGATCGTATTGCTTGGACTGATCGCTTTTTCGTTTTCCACTGTGGGCGGCGTATTGCTGGGCAAGCTCATGTATTGGATCACCAAGGGCAAGGTGAACCCGCTCATCGGCTCCGCAGGGGTTTCCGCTGTGCCGATGGCTGCGCGTGTCTCGCAGAAAGAAGGCGCAAAATATCGTCCGGGCAACTTCCTGCTGATGCATGCCATGGGTCCGAATGTTGCGGGCGTCATCGGTTCGGCAATTGTCGCAGGGTTTTTATTGATGGTGTTTAAGTAGAACTATATTAAAAATCAACCGCTTGCAGCGTTATTGCTGCAGGCGGTTATCGTTTGTTTTTTTAGGGCTGTTTTAGACGAATGTAGTGACTTTAAGTAACGGGGGGGTTACGATGTGCCGCATGCTCCCTCACCTGCGCCGAGCGCAGGAGCTCCCTCACGAGGGACCTTGGGATTATAGCTGCAAACTTTTAGTGAGAGCCTCCGCCTCCCTCGTGAGGGAGGTGGCTCCGCAGAGCCGGAAGGAGTGGTGCGGAGCACAAAAGTCTCGTTGCGGCGACAGCGGTTTCACAAACGGCGCGCCGAGGTCGTCGCGCCCTACGAGAGAACGATGCTTTGCATGCTCCCTCACCTGCGCCAAGCGCAGGTGAGGGAGCATGCGGAGCCTTGGGATTATAGCTGCAAACTTTTAGTGAGAGCCTCCGCCTCCCTCGTGAGGGAGGTGGCTCCGCA
>JAVBSB010000091.1:0-3403 GCA_031547365.1 Oscillospiraceae bacterium
CAGGTCAATATCGGGTTGTTTATCGCCCTCAAAGCCTAAAAAAGTCTCAAAGGGAATGTCGTGTCCGTCACGCAGCAAGGCTGCGCCGCAGCGCGGACACTTCTTCGGCTGCAGGTCAAAGCCTGAACCGACCTCCCCTTCCATAAAGAATTCGCTGTATTTGCAGGCGCCGCAAAGGTAATGCGGCACCAGCGGATTGACCTCCGAAATTCCGGCTGCGTTCGCAACGAAGGAGCTGCCGACCGACCCGCGCGAGCCCACATAGTACCCATGGTCTTCGCTGTCTTTCACCAGCTTTTGCGCAATCATATACAACACCGCAAAACCGTGCCTGATGATCGAATTCAACTCTTTTTCAAGGCGTTCCTCTACATATTCAGGCAAGGGGTCGCCGTAGCGCGCCTTCATGCGTGTATAGCAAATTTCGCGCAGCGCTTCGTCCGAGCCCTCTATGGTAGGCGCAAACGTACCCTCCGGGATGGGGCGCAGCTGCTCCGTCAGCGCCGCGATGAGGTTCGGATTACGTACCACTGCGTTGTAAGCTGTTTCCTCGCCGAGATAAGCGAATTCTGCCAGCATATCCTCTGTTGTACGGAAATACAGAGGCGCCTGCGCGCCTGCGTCGTCATATCCTTGCGCAAATTGAAGCACCTCACGGCAGGCTGCGTCGCGTGGCTCCAGAAAATGCACGTCTCCTGTTGCGACAAGAGGCTTATCACATTGCTGTGCCAGCCAGACAAGCTTCCGGTTGATTGCGTGCAGTTCTTCCGGACTGTCTAACTGCGGCGGTTCATTTTCATTGTCGCTGCGCAGCAGATATGCGTTGTTGCCATCGGGCTGTATTTCAAAATAGTCATAAAGGGAAGCAATGCTTAACAGCGCTTCGTCCGGCTCGCCGCGCAGGATCGCCTCAAACAGCTCCCCTGCCGCGCAGGCGGAACCGAGCAACAGACCCTCTCTGTGCTTCAGCAATTCGCTTTTTGGAATCCGCGGCTTACGAAAAAAATAATTTACATTCGACTTTGTGATGAGCTTATAAAGATTCTTGAGCCCCGCCTGTGTTTTCGCCAACAATATCATATGGTGGTATTTGCGTTTTTTGGGGTTGATGCGTATATGCTCGCCGTTAAACCACAAAAAATCTTCGCCGCAGCCGGGGTGCTGTTCGCGCATAAGCGCCATTAACTCAAGCAGGATACGCCCTGTTACGCGGGCGTCGTCGTCCGCGCGGTGGTGCTCAAAATTGCCCATCTGAAATTGCTCCGCCAAGGTATTCAGCTTATAATTTTTCAGCTCGGGCAGCAGCATCTGCGCAAGCGTTAGCGTATCAATGCAGGGGCGGCAAAAGCGTTTGCCCTGCCGCTGATAAAGCGCTTTAAAAAATCCTGTATCAAATGCGGCGTTATGTGCAGCCAGCACGCAATCCCCGCAGAACTGCGCAAACGCTTCCGCCGCGCTGCCTTCATCAGGCGCGCCGCGCAGCATCTCCTGCGTAATGCGCGTCAGCTCGGTAATGCGCGGGGGCAAGTCCCGCTTCGGATCGACAAAGGTCTGGAATTCTCCGACGATTTCTCCGCCGGAAATTTTAACGGCGCCGATCTCTATGATGCGGTCCTTGCGCGCGCTGAGACCTGTGGTTTCTACGTCGAATACAACAATATCACGGTTAAACGGCAGTGATTCGTTACAGTCAAGCACAGCGTTCGGCATATCGTCCACGTAGTATGCTTCCATACCGTAGAGGATTTTCACCCCGTGTTTTTTGCCGGCAGCCATTGCTTCGGGGAATGCCTGTACGCCGCCGTGGTCGGTGACCGCCATGGCGGTATGCCCCCAGGCTGCGGCGCGGGCGATTAGTTTGTCTACGCTTGTCAGCCCGTCCATATCCGACATATTCGTGTGTAAATGAAGCTCCACGCGTTTTTCTGCGGCGTTGTCCTGCGGGAGAACCTTTTGCGCTGTCGCAAGCGCTTTCACGCGCAGACAGTTCGCGTTGCTGAATTTATCAAACTCGAATATGCCCTGCGCCAATAGACAAATGCCGTCTTTCAGCTGCTCCAGCAGAGTATCGCAGGCTTCGGCTTTATCGAACAGCTTGCAGGCTATCGAATCCGTATAGTCCGTCAAATAAAATGTGATGATTTTTTTCGCGCCGTCTTTGGTCTTGTTCTCGCGCAGGCCGAACACCTCGCCGCAGACCACAACCGCGCCGTCGCTCGGATCGAGCTGCTGCATAGATACCGGCTTGCCTTGTATGGTTGCTCCCATAATTTTTTGGCTGCCGTCCAACGTAAATCCATCAGGCATGGAGCTGAGCTTCGGCGAAAAAATGTCGTCCATTGCGGGCGGCGGAATATCGTCCGGCAGATAGGCATCTTCAATTATCGGCTTCGGCGCGGGAGCAGACTCGGGCTCGGGCAGAGGCTGTTCTTCACAGACAAGCAATTCAACCGCAATATCCAGCGAAAATTGCTTGCGTATAAACTGCTTGATCCAGCGGATTGCGTCTGCGTCGTCCAGCACGCGCTTACCCGTTTCGCTGGTATGCAGGCGCAGCAGCGGCGGGTCGTAGCTAAATCTTGTGGTATGTAAAAACCCATTGACGACCACAATGGATTCGCGCAGCTTTTGCAGCAGCCAATCAAAAGCCTGTACGCCGAAGCATGCGGGCGCAAAGCTTAAATTATAGGTCACGCGGCAGTTCGTAGCATCCGCAACATTGCGGCACAGCTCGTCCACCAACGCGGGTAAAATCCACTGTTCAGAGAAAAAATCCAGGTGCATTTGCCGTGTTTCCAGCCGGATTTCCGGCTGTACGACCAAGCCCTGGGTTTCTGCGGGGAACTCTACGCCCGGTAAACAGTCTCCAAAAAATATCCACAGCGGAACATGCGGCACAGAATCCCTCCCTTATAGTTTTTCGATTTCTTCCATCAACGCGTCAATTGCCTGCGCCTGCGGCACCTTGCGCAGGATTTCGCCCTTGCGGAACAGCAGCGCGCAGCCGTCGCCGCCTGCCAGACCAACATCCGCCTCACGCGCTTCGCCGGGTCCGTTGACTGCGCAGCCCATAATCGCAACCGTGATTTGCTTTTCGCAGCCCGCAAGCCGCCGCTCCGCTTCGTTTGCCATGGCAATCAGGTCAATCTTCGTGCGCCCGCAGCTGGGGCAGGAAATGAGGTTTACGCCGCTGCCCAGCCCGATGGACTGTAATATATCACGCGCGGCACGCACCTCCTCAATCGGGGGCGCGGTAAGCGATACGCGTATCGTGTCACCAATGCCGCGCAGCAGCAGCGAGCCGATGCCAACCGCGGATTTTACCAGCCCCATATGCGCGGTGCCTGCTTCCGTCACGCCGACATGCAGCGGATAGTCGCAGCGCTGCGCCAGCAGCTCGTAG
>JAVBSB010000093.1:0-8807 GCA_031547365.1 Oscillospiraceae bacterium
CGCGCCTACTCCAGCCCGAAATTGCGAATGATGCCTTCGCGGTTGCGCCAGCCTTCTTTCACCTTGACCCAGCATTGCAGGTTGACCTTGCAGTCGAAAAACGCTTCCAGTTCCGCGCGGGCAGCGATGGCGATTTTTTTCAGCATCGCGCCGCTCTTCCCGATGACCATGCCTTTGTGGCTTTCGCGTTCACAAAATATCGTCGCTGCAATGTCCAATAGACCGTTGCTGCGCGTGCTGAATTTCTCAATCACTACCGCCGTGCCGTGGGGGATTTCGTCTTCGAGGTTGCGCAGCAACTGTTCGCGCAGCAGCTCCGCCGCCAAAACGCGCTCAGGCTGGTCGGTCAGGGTGTCCTCAGGGAAGTAAAACCCTTCCGACGGACTTACCTGGTCAAACAGGGCGATCAATTCCTCACGCAGCGCGTCCATGTTATCGCCGCTTTTCACCGAGCAGGGTACCACCGCCGCATAGTCATATTGCTTGGAAAACAGCATAATCCTTTCCATCAACGCCTCTTTGCGCGGCAACAGGTCGGTCTTGTTCAGCGCAAGGATCACCGGCGTGTGCTGCCTGCGGAGGTTTTGCAGCAGCTGCTCCTCCTCGGACCGCATATCACGACCCGCAGCGTCCGCAACAAACAGGCAGGCATCCACGCCGTCCATGCCCTCGCGGATGGCGTTGGTCATATGCTCGCCCAATTTCGTGCGCGGACGGTGCAGACCGGGCGTATCGGTAAATACGAGCTGGCGCTCGCCTTCTGTCAGCACACCCATGATGCGCGTGCGCGTGGTCTGCGGCTTGTTGCTGACGATGGCGACTTTTTCACCCATCAGGGCGTTGAGGATAGACGACTTGCCTACGTTCGGGCAGCCGACAATTGCGATAAATGCGGTTCGGTTCATGTTATCTCCTTAGCTACGCATTGTTAATGGCCTTTTCGTTTCCAGTCGGCGAACACGAATAGCCCCGCCGCTATGCCCGATAAGCCAAGCGGCACCAGCATCAGCGGCTTTAATGCATAATATTGATACAGCGCGTGGAACGCGGCAGGCTGCAGCAGGATGGCAATCCCTGCGGCAACGGCGCCCACGGAGCAAAGCAGCACAGCCCCTGCTGCGGCGTCCTTCGATTTTGCGGCGAGAGGATGCTTTTCCGGACTTACCAGATCGACCAATGCTTCAACGGCTGTATTGAGAGCCTCTGCCGCAAGCACAAGCGCAGTTGCGAGGATCAGCACGCCCCATTCGGTACGTGTCAGCACAAACCAGTCGTAAACTAACAGAAAGCCGTACATATACGCTGCGATTACCAAATGAAAGCGGAAGTTTCGCTCGCGCAAACAAAGCGCCACGCCCCGAAAGGCATAGCGGAACGAATGGGCAAACGCTCGAAATTGCAGCTTTTTAATAAAAACGCACTTCTTTCTTTGAAAAAAGCTTAAAACGAAATTGGGGTAAAATGCATGGTTGTCTGATTGAACGCAAAGTAAGATACCGTTGCCGGGTCATAGGGTACACTGTCCCAGAATGCGACGCTGTATTTCGGGTTGGTCCGCACGGAAAGCGTAAATACATACGCGTTTGTAACACGCAGCTGATTGCTGCCGTCGGTCTCCGCTCTTGATTCAGGTGTCAAAATACAAATGGTATAATAGGTTGAAACGCGATTGTTCGTCAGGGTTTTAATTCTTTCATAGCCGCCGTTCTGGTGATCCAGATAGACATCCAAAGCAAACCCCTTGGCAGAACTGAATTGCTGCGGCTGGAAACAAAGCAGGCGTTTTCCGAACATAACGGAGTATACGGTATGCGGATTTTTATCAAAGGGTTCGGAAATACTTAAGCCTTTGCCGCCGCGCTGCATGTCTGCTCCTTTGAAAGGGGGCGGCTTTGTTGTCGTTGTTGTTTCCTCGGTTGTTGCGGGGCGCGCCGTGGTAACGGTCGCTGTTGCCGCGGTTGTGGCAGGCTTGGTTGTTTTCGTTGTCGCTGCGCTCGCAGTTGTTGTCGTTATTTTTGTTGTCACGCTATCCGTAATCGTTCCTGTTACTGATAATAACGATGTACTGCCCGAAGAATCAAAGCCGTTTGTTGTTGTTTCCGGCGGGGCGCTTAACGCCTGTACAATTTGAGTCGCGATCTCGCCGGCAAGCAGCTCCATATCTGCGTCGGTCATGGTTTCGCCGGAAGTCGTGCAGTCTATTTGAATGCTGCCCGGCGCGGGATCGGTAAAATGCAGTATAATACGATCAAGATTCACCTGCTTTGCGATCAGGACGCGCCGCAGCGCAGCGTCAAGCGTAAGCATTTGCGCCTCGCTGAGCAGAGGCGTCAATGCGGAAAGATCGAATGCAACCGGCGCCGCGGTGGTGGGAACAGCGGTGGTTTCGACAGTTTGCACCGTAAAATCACAGGAGCAGAGCATGGCGCTTGCGAGGGTCAGCGCAAGCATAACAATGCAGATTTTTCGCATTTAGAACGGTCCCTTCTATTTTACATCATTTACATAAATATACTATTCTATTATACCTGTCCATTTCAAAAAAAGCAAGAAAAAACTTATCCACTCTGTTTTACACCTAAAATTGATTGAAGCGCTCTGTTGGACGCAAGATGGAGTGGTTTTTTAACCGAACGCGCATGGCTTTGTGGATAACTTGGCTTGTCCACAGGGTTATCCACAGATTTAACTAAAAAATATTAAAAATAAGGGCTTGACAAACGCTTTGCAATGGGTTATAATCCTTTTTGCGCGTTGGGTGTAAAGAAAATGCCTTTACAGGCAAGCGGCGAGTGGGGGAGTGAACTGCATGGCAAAAGATTATTCCATTGCGCTACTGCTGGATTTTTACGGCGAGCTGCTGACGGAAAAGCAATGCGAGTTTTTAGAGTACTATTACAATGAAGATCTTTCGCTTGCAGAAATCGCGGGCAACGAAGGGATTTCGCGCCAGGGTGTGCGGGATGCCATTAAGCGCGCGGAGAAACAGCTATTGGAAATGGAATCCGTACTGGGTCTGGCACGCCGCTTCGGCGATATGAAAATTGGTCTGGAAGAGATCATCGCCTGCGCAAACGAGGTGCACGAGCAAAACAAACGCTATGGTTTATCGCGCGAGATCAACGAAGCCGCAGCCCAAATTTCTGCCACGGCACAGCGCTTAATCAATGTCTGAAGCTAGACCTTAGATATTAGACGTTAGACATTAGACGTGCTCGAAACAGTTTTTTGCGTAGTCGATTAAACGTAGATATTGAAAGTCTGCTGGTCTAAAATCTAACGTCTAACATCTAAAGTCTAAACGAGGAGGTGAATTCATTGGCATTTGAAGGTTTATCCGACCGCCTGGAGTCGGCATTTAAGCGCTTGCGCAGCAAGGGCAGCCTGACGGAAAAGGATGTGCGCGACGCGATGCGCGAGGTGCGCATGGCGCTGCTGGAAGCAGACGTAAACTTTAAAGTCGCCAAGGATTTCACCAACCAGGTGACAGAACGCGCCATCGGCGCGGCGGTGATGGAAAGCCTCACGCCGGCGCAAATGGTGATTAAGATTGTGCATGAAGAGCTTGTGACCCTCATGGGCGGCACGCGCACGCGGCTGACCGAATCGTCGCACCCGCCCACAGTGGTGATGATGTGCGGCTTACAGGGTTCGGGCAAAACCACGCACAGCGCTAAAATTGCCTTATCCCTGAAGAATCAGGGGCACAGACCTCTGCTGGCGGCCTGCGACGTCTATCGTCCCGCCGCTGTGAAGCAGCTGCAGGTCGTGGGCGAAAAAGCAGGTGTGCCGGTGTTCGAGATGGGCACCGACGAAAGCCCCGTTAAAATCGCGGCTGAGGCACTGAAGCTTGCCAAAGACCAGGGCTATGACTATGTTTTCTTAGATACCGCGGGGCGCCTGCACATCGACGAGCAGCTCATGCAGGAGCTCAAGGACATTAAAGCCGCCGTGCGCCCGCATGAGATATTGCTCGTTGTGGACTCCATGACAGGTCAGGATGCCGTGAACGTAGCTGCCAGCTTTAACGAAGCGCTGGGCATCGACGGTCTGGTGCTGACCAAGCTGGACAGCGACACCAGAGGCGGCGCGGCGCTTTCTGCCAGAGCCGTTACGGGCAAGCCCATTAAATTCGTCGGTATCGGCGAAAAGCTCGGCGACCTGGATGTATTCCACCCCGAGCGCATGGCGCAGCGGATTTTGGGCATGGGCGACGTGCTTTCACTTATTGAAAAGGCTGAAACCGTACTCGATGAGAAAAAAGCGGCGCAGCTCGAAGAAAAAATCCTTAAGAACAAGTTTGATATGAACGACCTGCTTGAGCAATTTAAACAGATTCGCAAGCTGGGCAGTATGAAAGACCTTTTGGGCATGATCCCCGGCGTTGGCAAAAAAATACGCGACGCGGACATCGACGAACGGCAGTTCGACCGTGTGCAGGCGCTGATTCTTTCCATGACCCCGCAGGAACGCCAGAAGCCGGATATCATCAACCCCAGCCGCAAGCGCCGCATCGCGGCGGGCGCAGGGCAGCAGGTGGAGGACGTGAACCGCTTGCTTGCACAGTTCCGCCAGATGCAGAAGATGATGAAGCAGATGGGCGGCGGCAAACCCGGTAAGAACCAGATGCGCGGCATGATGGATCAGTTTAACCGTTAATTGAAAACTAAAACATTAAAAGAGGGAATTGCTGTGAAGAAAATTGTTAGAACCTTGGCGCTGTCAATTGCGTTGTTTATTGCTTTTGGAACTTTGACTTTCGCGGGGACGTCCGATCTCCCTGCGGACTTGGCTAACTTACCTAAACTTACTACAGGGGTTACAGTGCAGGGTACTATTTCGGGCGTTCTCGGAGGGGGAGATCCCATTTGGTATTCATTTACACCAGTGCAGGATGGATACTACAATTTTCCGACTACTGGCGGTTATGACAGCTGCAAGATAAACAAGACGTACGGTTTCGTTGATGATTATGATTATTTAATAGTTGAGGCAGTGGTCTATAGCGCTGACGGCGAGTATCTTACAAAGGACGGCTTAAAATATACCGCGGGCAGGACCTATTATATAGCTTTGACTGCGTACCATACATCCGATACGAAACAATCCGTCAATTTTACCATGACTCCTACGCTTTATCAATATTCGGAACCCCTGAAGCAACAAAAGATACCCATGACGCTCAAAAATATGTTGAATGACGATTTTTTTAATGTAAATGGGTTGCTGAAAGATTCAAAATATACCCTGAAAGATGTTGCTTTTTGGGAGCCACGCGGCTGTCTTTATGGCGCAAAGGATGGTCACGAAGGGGATCACACCGGCGAAATATTAACGAACAATAACTACAACAACCACAATTTTGATTCATCTTCGCCGGGTTATGTCTATTTTTATTTTCACGATGGAACTTACACTGTTGTCAATTACACCCCAAACTTCGACCTGATCACAATTTATGAATTGGTGCGGGATACCTACGAAGCCGGTGGGATATCCGCTGTGATGAAAATGGTTACCGGCGATATCAGCACCTGGCTAGGATTCATTCCTATGCTGCCTGTTTTCGGGATAATAATGTCTTTCTTCTTTGCGCCTTTTTCCGGTTTTACAACACTGATTACGCTTTTACCGTTATCGATTATCGCCCTGCCCTTCGGCTTGCTGTTCCTTCCCTTCTCGTTGATTAGCGGTTTATTTAACTAATATATTATTTTTCGGAGGATATTTTATGGCAGTTAAAATTCGTCTGCGCCGCATGGGCGCAAAAAAGGCACCCTTCTACCGCATTGTAGTGGCGGACTCCCGCTACCCGCGCGACGGCCGCTTCATTGAAGAAATCGGCTATCTTAACCCTCTGTCCGACCCGCCCGAAGTAAAGCTGGACGGCGAAAAAGCCAAGCAGTGGATCAAAAACGGCGCGCAGCCCACCGACACCGTTAAGGATATCCTGAAGAAGCAGGGCGTCCTTTAAGAGGTATTGCCTCAGGAAAGGATGGAACCAATTATGAAAGAATTGCTTGTTGCGCTTGCGCAGGGTCTGGTCGACCGCCCCGAAGCGGTAAATGTGACCGTGGACGAACCCGATGAAAACGGCGTGGTGTTTTATCACCTGCACGTTGCGCCGGACGACATGGGCCGCGTCATCGGCAAACAGGGTCGCATTGCCAAAGCCATCCGCACAATAATGAAGTCCGCCGCGATCCGTGCGCAGGAAAAAATCTCGGTTGAAATCGACGAGTAAAGCCATGATGCAGGAGTATCTCGAAATCGGTGTTGTGGTCGGAGCACATGGCGTGCACGGGGAATTGCGCGTGCATCCGTCATGTGATTCGCCGTCGTTTTTTAAAGATTTTTCCGTGCTCTACCGGGACGCAGAGGGACAAAAGCCTGTGCGTGTACTGCATGTGCGCGAACATAAGAATCTGGCGCTTCTTCAGTTAGAAGGAGTGGATTCGGTTGAGACCGCAGAACGACTAAGAAATAAGCCGCTTTTCTTCCGCCGCGCAGACGTAAGGCTGGAGGAGGGGCGCTATTTCATCTCCGATCTGATCGGCTGTGAGGTATACGACGCGGAAGACTCCGGTCTCTGCTACGGCAAGCTCAGTGATGTGTCGCAGCCCGGCGCGAACGACGTTTGGCATATCCGCACGCCCGACAATAAAGAAATTCTCATACCCGTGATCGACGATGTGGTTAAGCGCGTGGATATCACGGGCAGACGCATTGAAATTGTGATGTTGCCGGGGCTTATGTAATGGCGTTGTATTGCAGGCGCTTCGTGCTACTCCCTCCGGCTTGCGAGCCACCTCCCTCGTGAGGGAGCTGCCGCCGCAGCGGCTGAGGGAGTTGTGCAAACCACAAAATCGTAACACTTTTTATGAAGAGGATATCATGCCCTGATATTACCAGTGTTAATTCAAGCCTTCCCATGCCATGCTAAATAAAACAGGTGTGGGAGGATATTATGGCGAATCGCAAGGATAATACCCCGTCTCAAGCGTGGGCGGAGTTTGCGGTCACCGGCAGGGTTGAGGATTATTTGCGTTACCGGGCCGCTGAAAACCGAGCCGATGCCGCTGCCGAGGTATCCGGAGGGGGTCATACGCACGCATATCACAGCGCTCGTACTGCGCGCCGCATAAATCAAAGAAAACGACCGCCTGATCACGGTGCTTTCTGAAGAATTGGGCGTGGTACGCGCCTTTGCAAACGGAGCCAAGCGGCCGAAAAGTCCGCTGCACGGTGCCTGCCAGCCTTTTGCCTATGGCGAATTCGAGCTTTCGCAGCGCCGTGATACATATATTGTAACCCTTGCACAGGCGCAGGGGGTCTTTTTCGATGGTTTGGCGGCGGTGCTTTCGCGCTTGGCGCTGGCGGGTTATTTTGGTGCGCTTTGCAGCGAGCTTGCTCCGAGCGAAGAACCCGCGCCGACGCATCTGCGCCTGCTGATGAACGCCCTGCACTTTTTATCCGAGGGTCTGCGCCCGCAATGGCTGCTTAAAGCCGTTGTGGAGCTGCGACTGATGTGCTTATCGGGTCTTGCGCCTTTGGTGCAAGAATCAGACAGCAGACAGCAGACGTCAGACGCAGTTTACTTAGACTGTGTTAACGGTACACTCGCTGCAGGAGCGGGCTTTGGGCGGGTGCTTCTGAGTGAATCTGTTTTGGAAGCTGTGCGCTTCATTTGTAATGCCCCGCTGGAGCGCGCGTTTCGCTTTTCGCTGCCGGAGGAGAGTCTGCGCGCGCTGTCCTATGTTGCGCAGACCTATGTCTATCACCAGACCGGCCGCCGCTTTGACGAGCTGGGATACTGGGAAAAGCTTGTGTTAAATGAGAAATGAGTATGCAGAATGCAGAAATGATAACTTATATTATGGAGAACATCCTATGAATAAACACGCAAAAACGCTTGAACTGGATAAAATACTCGCCATGCTGGCGGAAAAATGCGCCTGCGAAGACGCGCGGGAATTGGCGTTGACCGTTGCGCCGGAGCCGAATTTGCAGCTGGCGCAGGCGCTGCTCAACCAGACGCGCGACGCGCATATGCTGCTGGCGCGCTTCGGCGGACCTGCGTTTGGCGGGTTGATGAACGTCAACAACGCGCTGCACCGCGGGCAGGCGGGCGGTGTGCTGAGCCTGCGCGAGTTCCTGCAAATTGCGCAGGTGCTGCGGGTGCTGCGCGGCATTGTCACCTGGCGCGAAGCCAGCTCCGGGGTGGAGACCTGCCTGGACGCGCTGTTTGGCGGGATCTCGCCGAATAAATACTTGGAAGATGCCATCGGCAATGTGGTGCTTTCGGAGGACCATGTGGCGGATCATGCTTCGCCCGCTCTGGCGGACATCCGCAGAAAAATTCGTCAGCAGGAAAGCAATGTGCGTTCAAGGCTTGAAAGCCTCACGCGGTCGTCGGCGTACTCGAAATATTTACAGGAGAGCATTGTCACCATGCGCGGCGGGCGCTTTGTTGTGCCGGTGAAGGCGGAGCACCGCGGGGAAATTCCCGGACTTGTGCATGACGCTTCTTCGAGCGGCGCTACGGTATTCATCGAGCCCATGGCTGTAGTGGAGGCGAACAACGAAATCCGTGTGCTGCAGGGTAAGGAGCGCGAGGAAATCGAGCGCATTTTGGAAGAGCTCTCGGTGTTGGCGGGTAGTTTTTACGAGCCCATCGTTGCCGCATATGAATGTGCGGCGGAGCTGAATGTGATTTTTGCGAAGGCGCAGCTGGCCTATGACATGAACGCAAGTGTTCCGGAGTTGAACAACAGCGGGGAGATTGTACTGTTAAAAGCGCGGCATCC
>JAVBSB010000123.1:0-9048 GCA_031547365.1 Oscillospiraceae bacterium
CGAACCGCCTGGAAATCACGCTGGATAAAGCAAAGATACTTTGTGACGATGATAAGTTTGTTATCTATGAGCTGAACGGCTCTACGCAGGAACATATCGATCATGCGGAAAAGGGCTTTGCGAGCCTTGAAGCCACTGAAGTGTATCCCGAAGTGCCGCCGATGGAAAACAGCCAGCACGCCACCGTGATGAACGGCTTTGCCGAGGCGATTGTTACCGGTAACCGCGGCGCGCTCTATGCCAGAGGCGAAGAGGGCATTAACGGGCTGAGCATTTCTAACGCAGCCTTTCTTTCCAGCTGGCTCGGACGCGACATCGACCTGCCTATTGATGAGGATTTGTTCTGGTCTGAGCTGCAAAAGAAAATCGCGGCATCGAAAGCAAAAGCCACGGGCGCGGACAAGATTTCTTCCGCGGCGGATATGGCGTCGAGCTTTAAGTAGAACGTTGCAATGTAGAGACCGACCTTGTGTCTGCCCTTGCCTTTCCGCATGAACGGCAGATTTGTGAAACAATTGTTAATTTTTGATTTACCCTCTTGATTTTTCCAAAAAAGCAGGCTATAATAGAATTAGCACTCGAGCTTAAAGAGTGCTAATTCTTTGCTTATAATTATTTTTTTAGGAGGTACTTAACATGACGATCAACCCCCTCAGCGACCGTGTGGTGCTCAAGGCTGTGGAAGCTGAAGAGACTACCAAAAGCGGCATTATTCTTGCGGGCAACGCCCAGGAAAAGCCGCAGATTGCCGAAGTGATTGCCTGCGGTCCCGGCGGTCTTGTGGACGGAAAAGAAGTCCAGATGACCGTAAAGCCCGGCGACAAGGTCATCACCAGCCAGTATAGCGGCACAAAGGTGACCATCGATAAGGTGGAGTATACCGTTGTGCGTATCGGCGACATCTTAGCAACAGTGGAATAATATGATTGACTAATTTGTGAATGTAGGAGGAGAATTCTTATGGCAAAGCAAATTATTTTTGGCGAAGAAGCGCGGCATGCGCTGCAGGCGGGCATTGATAAGCTGGCCAATACCGTGAAAATCACTTTAGGCCCCAAGGGCCGCAATGTGGTGCTGGACAAAAAATACGGTTCACCGCTGATCACCAACGACGGCGTGACCATCGCGAAAGACGTTGAGCTGGAAGATGCGTTTGAGAACATGGGCGCGCAGCTGGTAAAAGAGGTTGCCACCAAGACCAACGACGTGGCAGGCGACGGCACAACGACTGCGACCCTTTTGGCGCAGGCGCTGGTGCGTGAGGGCATGAAGAACGTAGCTGCCGGTGCCAACCCTATGGCGGTTAAGCATGGCATTCAAAAGGCCGTTGACGCGGCGGTTGCGAGCCTGCGCGAGCACAGCTACCGGGTCGAATCCCCTGCGGACATTGCCCGCATCGCCACGGTTTCCAGCAGCGATGCCGAAATCGGCACCATCGTTTCGGAAGCTATGGAAAAGGTCACAAAAGACGGCGTAATCACCGTAGAAGAAAGCAAGACCGCCGACACCACCTGCGACGTGGTGGAGGGTATGCAGTTCGACCGCGGCTACATTAGCCCTTATATGGTTACGGATACCGAGAAGATGGAAGCCGTCATCGACGACGCGTATATCCTCATTACCGATAAAAAGATCTCGAATATCCAGGAAATTCTGCCCCTGCTTGAGCAAATCCTGCAAAGCGGCAAGAAGCTGGTCATCGTTGCCGAAGACATTGAGGGCGAAGCGCTCAGCACCATTCTGCTCAACCGCCTGCGCGGCACCTTCATTTGTGTCGGCGTAAAAGCCCCGGGCTTCGGCGACCGCCGCAAGGAAATGCTGCAGGATATCGCCGTGCTGACCGGCGGCGAAGTGATCACCTCCGACCTCGGGCTTGAGCTGAAGGAGACCCAGGTGTCGCAGCTCGGCCGCGCGAAGACCGTGCGCGTTTCCAAGGAAAATACGACCATCGTCTCCGGCGCAGGCGAGGCTGAAGCAATTGCAGGCCGCGTAGCACAAATTCGCTCCGCCATTGAGATTTCCACCTCCGATTTCGACCGCGAAAAGCTGCAAGAGCGCCTTGCCAAGCTGGCGGGCGGCGTGGCAGTGATCCGCGTGGGCGCCGCGACCGAAACCGAGATGAAGGAAAAGAAGCTGCGCATCGAGGACGCGCTTGCAGCGACGAAGGCCGCCGTGGAAGAAGGCTATGTTGCGGGCGGCGGCGTGGCGCTGCTCAACGCCATCCCGAGCGTGAAAGCGCTGCTGACCGAATTGGACGACGCAGACCAGAAGACGGGCGTCAGCATCGTTCTGCGCGCGCTGGAAGAGCCCATCCGCCAGATCGCGGCGAACGCGGGCGTAGAGGGCAGCGTCGTGGTCAATGCCATTGTCACCAACGGCACGCTGAACTACGGCTACGATTTCGCGACTGACAGCTACGGCGATATCCTCGAAGCCGGCATCCTCGACCCGACGAAGGTGGCTCGTTGCGCGCTGACCAATGCAGCCTCCGTGGCGGCGATGGTGCTCACCACCGAGAGTCTGGTTGCCGATAAGCCCGACCCCGCAGGCGACGCAGCAGCGAACGCAGCGGCGATGGCGGCAGGCGCAGGCGGCGGAATGTACTAAATCAGATGTCAGACGTCAGACGTTAGACCCCGGACGATAAAAGCTGCAACCCCCATCCAAACGGATGAGGGTTGCTTTGTTATTAAGTCTTATTTCGTGACTTCAACGACGACATAGTCGCCCATGGCGTGAATCACCGGGAGGCTGACGCCGATTTTGTCAGGGGTTTCATAGCTGAACGCGCCGTAATAAATGGTGTCGGATTCGTCAAGGGTTTTCTTAAGGTTCGCTCTGTCGCCATACCAATCGGCGCTATTAAAGCTCTCGTAGATTTCGGGGTTGAGCGTTGCTTTGGCCGAAGCCATCAATTTGTCCATGAAGGCGTCATCTATCGTCGTCAAATCAGACAGGGTCAGCTGTTTCTCGTTTTTAACATCAATATTGACGGTATAAAACATGTTAACCGGGTGTGCTGCGCCCACCATATTGCCGTAGCCCTCAAAGGAAATGCTGAGTCGTTCGGGTGTTTGTTCTTTGATATCGTATTTTACTTCGATGGTTATGTCACCAAACGGCTCTTCTTTTCCAAGTTCAAAATATTCGCTTGGGACGAGGTAGGCTTCGTCCTTGATGAGCTTATTGACGGCCTCGCTGTATTCGGGCAGGGTAGGGTAGTCGATTTTCAGATCAATGGTGTGGGCGGCGGAGGTTGATTCGGCTACTGCGGTTTTCGCCGTTGCGCTTGTGAGACCGTCGGGTTGTGCGCCGCAGCCAAACAGAAGCAATACAATAAGCAATAGCGTTGCAGTCAGTGTAAGCGTCTTTTTCATGAGGAGTATCCTTTCTAAAATCATAAAAAAACAAGGTTTACCGGTTGACATGGCGAGGAACTTATGTTAAGCTTTTAGGTAGGAAAAATATCAATTTAAAGGAGGAACTTATATGGAAGTTGTTGCGCAACGCGTGTTTGAACCATTTTATATGTGGTTGGACATCGGATTCTTACTTATCTTTGCGGGGCTGCTGCTCTATAAAAAGAAGTACGCAACCCTCATCGTTGGCTTTTTAAGCGGAATTCTTTATCAGATCGTCGACTACGGCATTTTTCATCTGGCAACGGGCTCGAGGCATATCGAAGGCGGCAGCCTTTGGTGGACGCTGCTTTGGATGTCCATGAGTTATGGATTCACGAACTTTACCTGGATATGGCTGTGGATTTCAAAGGACAAAAATTTATTTGAATATACCCTGCTGATTCTTGGCTGGTGGGTCTGTGCGCCGCTGCTGACAAAAACCTTTGGTCCGCACACGAATTACATCAAAATCTGGCGCGAAACCGGTGCGTATCACGGTTATATGGCGCTGATACTTTTTGTCGGTTACCTGTTGCTGGTCGTCTGGAATGCCTCCCGCAAAAAGAAGGAGGAGCGCGTCAACATTCCGTGGCTGCTCGCCATTGGCATCCTTGTGCAGTTCGGATGGGAAGCCGGTCTGTTCCTCGGGGGCATCCGCAGCGCAGCGCTTGGCACCATGGCGGAAAAAATGGCGCCCATGATCATTAACTCTCTGCTTGAAACAAACCTTGGTATGCCTTACATCTTTATGATCTTCATAGCAGTTTCTATGCGCTTTACTGAGTCGCTTAAGCGGCGCAAAAATCCGCTGTCCTTCGCTGACCGCATCGCTGAAAATAATAAAGAAAAAGTACGCGGCGGCATCTTTTCCGAATTTCTCGGCGAGTAGGATGCGATAATCTCAGCGCACTGCAAATTTTCTTCATGGGCAAGCCCTTGTTCGCAGGGGCTTGCTTTTTTATGGCTGTGTCTGCGAAAATCCCGGCAGCGGAATATGCCCGAGGCTGACGACAGGGATACCGTCAAAGGAATCCCAGGGAGTTTCTTCCGTTAAAACACAGGCGTTGACTGTCACGGTAAAGCTCAGTTTTTCAGCCGCCTGAAAGATTGCCTGCAATGTCCCACCGGTTGAGATGACGTCGTCGATCACGCATACGCGCTTTCCGCGCAGTAAATCCTGCTGGTCGCTTCCCAAAAAAAACTGCTGCTGCGCCGCGGTTGTGACGCTTTTAACGTCCAGCACCAGCGGGTTGGTCATATATAGCTTCAGCCCCTTGCGCAGCACGACATAGTCTTTATGACCCAGCAGACGGGCGAGTTCTTCCGTCAGACCGATGGCCTTGCTTTCGGCCGTGAGCAAAATATCGAAGTCATACGGCTGCAGCTGCTGCACAAGCTGCGTTGCCGCCGCGATATTCCAGGCGCTGCGCCCCATGGAATCATAGGCATAGATGCCGAAGCCATCGCTTCCGCGCACAAGCGGCAGCGCTATTTTAATATCGCCCAGCTGCAAAGACCATGTATCCGGCCATGTTATTGTGCTCATACAGTGCTCCCTTCGTTCGCAAGCGCTTTGATTACGGCTTCGGTCGCCTCAGCCGCTTTGTTGGCTGCAATATTGCCGTTCTTAAAAAAGGATAGCAGCGATTTGAGCTGCAAGGTGTCTGAGATACAGCGTATTACAAGTAAAGAAGTACCAAGCGTTCTTGCTGTTTTTGCAACTGCATAGCTTTCCATATCAATACAGACCGCGCCGCTTTCCGCGACAACACGCGCCTTTTGCTTTTTATTGAGCATCAGCCCCTTGCTCGTGGCCAGCGGCGCAAACAGCGCAAAGGGCAGCACTTTTTCCGCAAGCTCGACCGGCGCTTTATCCGTAGCTACGGCAGCGCCCTGCTGCTCCGAAGCGGAAAAGTAGGAGGTTGCGACAACAATATCGCCTATATGAATATCCTCTATCATGCCGCCCGATACGCCGTACAGAATCAGCAGATCAGGCTGCAGCGCCTTTATCACGGCCCGTGATGCGTATTCGGCGTTGCGCATACCCCAGCCGCACCGGTACAAATATATTTTTGCGCCTCCAATCGTTCCGCAGGTAAAAGCCAGCCCGCCAACGGTTGTTTTTGTGCGCGACTCCATGCGCCCGCTCAGCTTTGCTTCCTCCATGCCCATGGCTGCAAGTACTGCTATCAATTTCATAATGACTCCTATTTGTTTTACATGTTCACAGCTTATTATAGCACAGAGATACATGAATTTCAATTATTATTAGCGAAAAACCCAAAGTGTTATTTGTTTGTGACGAAATACATTGACATTATGGCAAAGGTATGCTATAATTCCTTTGAGTAGGGAAATGGTGTTGATTTTGGTTCAACCTGCTTATTCCCTCTATAAAAATGATGAAAAGGAGATTTATGATGATTTGTAACCAATGCGGCGCCCAAAACCCGGAGGATGGAGTCTTTTGTGCCGGCTGCGGACAGCCTCTGCAATCAGCGCCCTATGCAGCACCGGCTCCAGAGGTCGATGAAGCAAAGGATGCGGAAGACAACAAGCTGATGGGTATTCTGGCTTACCTTAACCTTCTGGTACTTGTCCCGATTTTTGCGGCACCGAAATCGGCATTTGCGCGTTACCACGCCAACCAGGGTCTTATTCTATGCATACTTTCGTTTGCGTACTCCATCGTATACGGTATTGTAGGCAGAATTTTAAGCGCAATTTTCCCCTACCGTTACACAAGCGATTTTCTTTATACGAGAAGCCCCATCTATGGTATCCTGATGGCGGTCCTCGGGCTTGCGTCCGTAGGAATCCTGGTCTTAGCGGTTATCGGTATTCTTAACGCCGTCAAAGGCGAAAAGAAAGAACTGCCTTTGATCGGCAAATTCAAAATTTTGAAGTAATGCGCTCTCGCTTAAAAAAGTTAGCTGAACAATAAACATAATAAAAGGAAGCCCTCTTTGAGGCTTCCTTTTTATTTGACTTTTATAGCTTTAATGGTGCAGAGGCTTATCCCTTGCGCAGAACAACCTTAGCTTCCGCTGCGTTGGCTGTGGCTGCGCGGTTCCAATGCCGACCATTTGACAGCGCGCGAACGAAATCCTGCACCACCTGATCGCCCTCACCTACGGCAAGCCCGTCCCGCGGACCGGTGATCTGCAGCAGGCTTGCCGCCTTGCCGCTGAGTCCAATGGCCTTAAAATGCCCATAGCTTTCCTGAATGAATTGCATCGCGTCGCCGCACTGTTCAAGCAGGCTTACATGCATGCCGCCCGGTATAAACACTGCATCGCTGAGCACAGACGCAGCGGTTGCAAAGGTCTGCCCTGCCTCCACCGTAGACCGGTCTTCAGCGGCAACCGAACCCAACGCAGACGAGATCACCTCATACTGCGCGCCGGCGGCTTCAATCGCTTTTACAGCCGCGTCAAATTGCGCCCGATCAAAGCCCTGCGCGAGCAGTATGCTTACCTTTCGCGTGCCGGCGCCCTTGTTGGTATGCGCAATGCTAAGCGCAGGAGAAGCGGCGGGGCTCGGGTTTGCGGGCGCGGCTTTTGCGGGAACGAGACCTAAGCCCTCCGCAACCGCTTTCGCAAGTGCTGTATTGACATATCCCAATAAATCCACCAGGCGCTGGCGCGTAGAGACGTGCATACATTTGCCCAGTTCAAAGCGGAAGGCATCAACGATGTGTTTTTTTTCAAAATCGCTCATGCTGTTCCAGAACATGGCGGGTTGCGAAAAATGATCGCCGAAGCTTTCGCTGCGTTGGCGTACGACGCTGCCGTCGAGCTTCTCCTGCATGTGCGCGAAAAATGTCTCATGCGCATGCGGTACGTGCGGTTGATTTTCACTCAGGCTGTTCGGCGAATACGCGGTCTGTCCCTCAGCGATTGTCATTTGATGCTGACCGTCGCGCTGGTTGTTTTGCACCTTCGCCAACGGCCGGTTGATGGGAAGCTGCTGAAAATTGGGTCCGCCGAGACGCGAGAGCTGGGTGTCGAGGTAGGAAAACAACCGCCCCTGCAGCAGGGGATCGTTACTGAAGTCAATGCCCGGCACCACGTTCGCAGGGCAAAAGGCAACCTGCTCTGTTTCTGCAAAAAAGTTCTCAACGTTCTTGTTCAGGGTCATTTTACCTACACGCTGCACAGGAATCAATTCCTCCGGCCACAGCTTGGTCGGGTCAAGAACGTCGAACGGAAACTTAAATTCATCCTGAGGATCAAGCAGCTGCATCCCCAGCTCAAACTCAACGGGATTGCCGCTTTCAATGGCGTTCCACAGGTCGCGGCGGTGAAAGTCAGGGTCCTTGCCCGCGATTTTTTGCGCTTCATCCCAGACCAGCGCGTGTACGCCGAGCAGGGGCTTCCAGTGGAATTTTACAAATTTGAATTCGCCGTCTTCAGTCACCAGCTTGAAGGTGTGGATGCCGAAGCCCTCCATCATGCGCAGGCTGCGCGGTATTGCCCGCGGCGACATGAGCCACATGATGTTGTGCAGCGTTTCAGGCTGATTGACAACAAAATCCCAGAAGGTATCGTGCGCCGAAGCCGCCTGCGGCATCTCGTTGTTCGGCTCAGGCTTTACGGCGTGAATTAAATCGGGGAACTTCATGGCGTCCTGGATGAAGAAAACAGGCGTGTTGTTGCCAACGAGGTCATAATTGCCCTGCTGGGTATAAAACTTGACCGCGAACCCGCGGATATCCCGCACAGTGTCGGCAGAACCGCGTGAACCCGCAACCGTTGAAAAACGTACAAACACAGGAGTTACAAGCTTTGGGTCGCTGAGGAAATGTGCCTTGGTCAGATGTGAAAGGCTTTCGTAGACCTGAAAAAAACCATGCGCCCCGCTGCCTCTGGCGTGTACAACGCGTTCAGGAATGCGTTCGTGGTCAAAGTGCGTGAGCTTCTCGCGAAAAATGAAATCCTCCATCAATGTCGGTCCGCGCCCACCCGCTTTGAGTGAGTTGTCTGTGCTGTCAACGCCCACGCCCTGGTTGGTGGTGATGGCGCCAACGTTGCTGCGCCGGTCGACCGCAAGCTGCTTTGTCTTCTGATTTATTTGCATATTGCTCTCCTTTTCGGCTTTGTTATAGCTATAGCTTTACCGAAAAGATGGCGGTCATACGCAAAAAATATTCTGAAAACGTAGATATAAATTTATTAGCAGCGCGGCGCGTTGGCTTTTTTTTGGGAATCGTATTACATAACGTCCTCCGCCAGCGAAACCAGAGGATAAAAATCGTTGTAATGCTTCTGAATAAAAATCGCGCTGCCGCGCCGGTAGAGCGTTTCGGCTAACCGGTCAACGATGGGCAATACGATGCGCTCATGCGCGCACAGCATGGGCGAAATTTCGTTAATGCTGCCGGTGGCTTGTTTGTTCAGGCAGGCGCAGTAGTGATTGCAGCGCGTGCGTATCGCGCAACGGTCACAGCCGGGCTTTTCCTGCTCGTTGCGGGTATAGAGCGACCGCCGCATTTCTTCGTCTACGCCGCGAAACACATCTCCCAGGCGGAATTGCGCGTCGCCGACAAATTGCACACAGGGATAGATACTTGCGTCAGGAGCAATCGATAGCTGGCGCAGCCCCAGCTCGCAGCGCTCGCGGCAATATGTCTTTTGGTTGAGGT
>JAVBSB010000180.1:0-15328 GCA_031547365.1 Oscillospiraceae bacterium
CAAACCCTGCTGCCCGCCGAAACCGGTCTGCAAGTGCCGCTGTGAATGTCGTTGCGAGTGCCGCAACGAAAGTCGTTGCAAAGACCCTTTCGATGACCGCTATGAGCGCTGCGATTAGAGCTACTCGTTAAAGAACAAAACAATACACAAAACGCGCCTTTCCCGCAAGGGAAGGGCGCATTACTATTGTAGGGCGCGATGACTCCGACGCACCGGTAAACTAAAAAAGACGCTTGCTTTTCAGCAGGGTATGTAGTATAATTTTAGCAAGAATTATAGAAGAAAGTGAGCGTTAGCGATGAAACTTGGTATTATCTCCAGCCCGGACGAAGGCGGCTTTCAGTATGTAAAAAACTTTGGTCTGGATACCACCGAATACTGTATCAATGTCGGTAGTAACGCAAAAGAATATCTGGCAAAGGCAGATGCGCTAAAAGGCTACAGCGAGCAATATGGCATAAAAATCGCAAGCATCGGCCGTTGGGGAACCAACCGCGTAACAGCCGAAGGCTTCAATCAGGAGGAGTATGAAAATGATCTCGCGCTGATCGACTTGGCGCAGATACTCGGTTGCCCTAACTTCACCTGTGGCTGCAACCCGATTGAGGGCATGTCCTTTATCGAAAACGCGCAGCTTGCCGTGGAATATTTTCGTGCGCTGGTGGAGTATGCAACGCCCAAAGGCATAAAAGTGCTTGTGTATAACTGCGATTGGAACAATCTTATCTATGACAAGCGCGGTTGGGATATCGTATTCCCGCAGGTACCCGGGCTGGGGCTGAAATACGACACCTCACACTGCATTAACCGCGACGGCGACTACCTCCGGGAGATGATGGAATACGGGCAATACATCGGTCATTTCCACATCAAAGGCACCGTGCGCGTCTGCGGTGACAACATCCCCGACCCGCCCGCAGGTCTCGACAACATCGCCTGGGGCGCTGTGATGGCAATCCTTTATACGCACGAATACAACGGCGCGCTCAGCCTTGAGCCGCACTCCTCCGTATGGAACCATGGTCCGCAGGGCGACTGGGGCGTAAGGTTCACCATCAATATGATGCGGCAGTACATAATGACCGAAAATTGAACCGCTTCCAAAACTTACACCCGGATGGTAATAACCGTCCGGGTGCTTTTGTATTTAATATTTATTCGATGATCTCACCCTCATCGCGGCGGCGTTGTTGAATTGTTTTCAGGCAGACTTCATATTTTTCGGGCGTAAGCTCATACTTAATCATTGGGATAATCGTCAGCACGCTGCCAATCGCGGGCAAGATCGTGATCGCAAAGAACAGCATAAACATAATCCAATAGAGATGGTCAGCGGTAAGGCTGCCCAAAGAATTTGAGAACACCACGCTATTAGACCCAAGCTCCATCAAGTTGCGCGGGAGCAAATCAATATTCGAGCCTGCCTTATCAAGCAGACCCTGCAGCAGCTCAACATTTTTCCCGGAAAACAGCACAATGCCACAAAGCGCCGCATAAAGAATTTGTGACAATCCGTTGCCTATCTTGACAATGAAGGTCTGTCCGGAGAAAAACACAGCGTCGGGGCGAATGTGATTCGTAAAGTCCTCATAGTCCACCGCGTCAGAAATCAGCGCCGTCTGCACCGTGCTATAAAGACCCATGCTCACGCCCTTGACCGTAAAGCATATGATGGCAGGGATCAACAGCGATATTGCGGTTAAACCGCCTTCGACATGGATGGAGATCAGATAAAGCACAAACATCAACACATCGGGAATCACCTCAAGCAGGTTCGAGTAGATGTATAGGTTGCGCTTCGTAAATTTTGTCAGTAGCTTTGGCGTCAGCGCAGAAGCGACAAACATACCGCCAAAGGTTCCGCCGCCGATCATAACGAGGTACAGCATACCAACCGCGCCATTTTTTCCTGCAAAATAATAAGTAACCAGGGTTAACGCGACAATGTTGGTCAGGTTGCGCGGCGCGGCGAGCACGCCGGAAACCAGCACCTGACGGAACGGCTTGTTCTTCCACATCATTTTAAAGTTTTCGCCGACTTTATTTTTTTTCTTGGAAGGCGCAATCTTTTCCCGGGTAAACAGACCCGCCATTTGGAAGGTCGCAAAACCGAAGGCAATAAACACTGCCGCCATGATGATAAACCCTTTTCGGTCAGCGTCTGCAACCCCTCTTGTTCTAAGTACGCCGCCGACTGATATCGCAACCTGCTGGAACCCAACCATCGCAATTGCGGCGCCGACACCAGCCGCAACACGGGCAGCGGCCTGCAACGAGCGCCTGTGCTTTTCGTCTTCCGTCAACAGAGCCGAAATACCCCACAGCGGAATATCGCCCGCCGTATAGCTCATGCCCCAAAGAATATAAAATCCGCCTGCCCACAGTATTACCATGATATTATGCGGACTCATCAGACCTGCCGCATTGTCATAAGGGACACACAGAAAGCATATCATCAGCATCGCACTGGTAATAATTGGTACAAACAAAAGATACGGGCGGCATTTGCCCCACTTGGTGCGCGTCTTGTCAACGATGGTACCCATAATCGGATCATTGAACGCATCCCAAACCTGCGCCAACACAAGAACAACGCCCGTAATGGCAACAGGGATAAACAGAACGCTCTGCATATAATAGCCTGTAAAAGCTGCTGCCACATTAAAAAGTATGTTTTGCCCGAATAACCCTGTCATGTACATGTTGCGCTCGCGCGGAGTATACGTTTTTAAATGCATTGTATCACACCTTCTATAAAAATACTGATCCACATTCATTGTATTATAGCATACTATTCTAAAAAAGAAAAGCAAAAACAAAAAATTATTTCCTTGACTTGCGAACTTTTGAAATGCTATAATAATAGTTACTTTTTAAGGAGGGGTGCTTGTGGAATTACGGCTGGTAAGACCAACGCGACGGCACAGGCGCGCCTGGTATGCCTTTCGGCAGGAATTCATTCAAGCCGGTGAGGCATCCGTCCCCGGCAGCGGTGATTGCAAAACCTACCGTTCTTTTCTGCGTAAAATCAAACAGTTTTCCTCCGAAAAAACCGTACCCGAAAGCTTTGTGCCAAGCACAAAATATTTTTTGATGGACGAAACTAAAGCAAAGATTTTTGGCATTGTCGACATTCGCCACCGTCTGAACGACTGGCTGCTCAACAACCCCGGCGGGCATGTTGGGTATTCCATTGCGCCCAGCGAGCGCTGTAAGGGCTACGGCACACGGCAGCTTGCGCTCGCTCTGGAAAAATGCCGGGAATTGGGGATTTCACCGGTTCTGATCACTTGCAAAAAAAGCAACATTGCGTCGGCGCGGGTCATTCAAAAAAATGGCGGCGCACTGGAGGATGAGCGCCTGGACAGAGACGGCAACGTATTTCAGCGCTATTGGATCAAGCTTGACAACAAAACTGCCTGTGTTATAATGAAATAAGCGTCAAGCTATATGCCTTTACATTGCGTAAAAATCCTTGTGTTATAGGGTAAAGTATATTATTTTTGTCAAGAAGTTGATTTTACACCAAAGCGTTCAATCGCTACATTTTAAGGGAGGTGGATGTGTTATGATTCGCAAACGCTGGATTCTGCGCGGCGGTCAGGCAGAAAACCGCGCCTTGGCAAAGGCGCTGGCAGAAGAAGCGCATCTGCCACCCTTCGCAGCGATGATGGCGCTCGGGCGCGGCGTTGCTGAGGAGGAGCTTCCTGACTTTCTCGGTCTAACAGCGGAACCGATCGGCAACCCTTATGAACTGCCCGATATGGAAGAAGCCGTGCAGCGCATTGAAAGCGCATTGGAGGCGGGCGAGCACATCTCTGTTTACGGCGACTACGACGCCGACGGCGTAACCGCTACCGCTCTTCTGTACCATTACCTTTCAACAAAAACCGACGCGGTTTCATATTACCTTCCCGACCGTCACAAAGAAGGCTACGGTCTTAACATGGCTTCCGTCGACACTCTGGCGGAGCGCGGCGTAAAGCTTATTGTAACTGTCGATAACGGCGTGAGCGCATTGCGCGAGATTGCGCACGCAAAGGCTTTGGGCATAGACACCGTCGTCACCGACCACCATCAGACGGGCAGTATTCTGCCTGCGTGCGCAGCTGTGGTGAATCCGCACCGCAACGACTGCGACTTGTCTTTTCGGGATTACACAGGCGTAGGCATTGCTTTTTTCCTGGTCTGTGCGCTCGAAGGCTGCGAGCCTGAGGAATTGCTTCCTTTTTACGCTGAGCTGGTTGCGCTTGGCACGGTTGCCGATGTTGCGCCCCTGCTGGGTGACAACCGTGTCTTTGTCCGCGCGGGATTGGCGGTCATCAATGAAAAGCCATGCGTTGGGCTGGAAGCCTTGTTGCGCATTGCACGAGTACAAAAACGCCCGCTGGGCGCGTCCGCTTTATCGTTTACCTTTGCGCCGCGCATCAACGCCGCCGGCCGCATGGGGCAGGCACAGGAAGCGCTGGAGCTGCTGCTCTGCGAAGACAGCGCACAGGCAGAACGGATTGCGCAGCAGCTGGAATTGTACAACGAGGAGCGGCAGCGTACGGAGCAGGAGATCATGCAGCAGGCACTGGCGTGGCTCGAGCTGCACCCGCAGCGGCAGTATGACCGCGTACTCGTTTTCGCCGGCGTGGGCTGGCATGACGGCGTGATCGGCATCGTAGCCTCGCGCCTGACCGAGCGGTTCGGTAAGCCCTGCATCATGATCACCTCCGACGGCACAACCGCGAAGGGCTCCGGCCGCAGCCTGCCCGGGTTTCATCTTTTTCAGGCAATCAATTCCTGCGCACATCTGTTGCAAAAATTCGGCGGACACGAGCTTGCCGCAGGCTTCAGCCTCCCCGCAGAAGAAATCGAGAGCTTCCGCACCGCAATTAACGCCTATGCCGCCGAACAGACCATGCCATTTCCCCTGCTCCAGCTGGACGCGAAGCTCAACCCCGCAAGACTGGGCGCTGAATTGACCGACGAGCTGGCTTTGCTCGAACCATTCGGGCAGGCGAATCCGCAGCCTGTATTTGCGCTGACGAGCTTAAGGCTTGTTGCCGCAACACCCTTGTCCGAGAACCGCCATCTGCGGCTGACCTTTGAATCCGCCCAGGCTGACGGCACACGCATCACCGCAATGGCGTTCCGCACCGCGAAGGAGGATTTTCTTTTTACGCCGGGAGACGCTGTGGATTTGGCAGTGACGGTGGAAGCCAACGAATATATGGGGCAGCGCGGCGTCACGCTGATGGTAAAAGCCATCAAATTTGCTGCGCTGCAAAACGAAGAATTATTGCTTGCACAGCAGCTTGTGGAGCGGATTCAGCGCCGCGAACGCCCGCCGGAGGTCGCAGCGCTCATCCCCTCGAGGGAGGACGGCGCGCTGGCGTTTCGTTTGCTCAAAAAAGCAGGCGCTCCCCTGCCGCCCGAGAGATTCTTTCTTGCCGCTCAGCTGTCCCGCGCAAATGATATGGCACGGCTCTGGCTTGCTGCGGAGGTTCTGCGGGAATTGGGCATACTGGAAACAGATGCGCAAGGGCGCTATTTTCCTGCGCCGCCCGGTGAAAAAGCGGACTGGGACAGCGCTGAACTATTGCAATTTTTAGCTTTTTAGCTTCGCAACTGAAGTTTTTTACATACTATATAAACAATAGAAGAAGTATGTGTTACTCAAAAGGAGGGTTTGTGTGTTAGACGTTTATATTGCCTTTCGGCAACGCTGTGAGGCGCTTCGCTGGCCTGATTCCGAAAAACCGGTCTTTACTGCCGCGGAAATGGACGAGCTTGACCGCGCGTATGTTTTTGCGGACCAGGCGCACGGCGACGATAAGCGCAAATCCGGCGAGCCGTATATAACCCACCCCATCGCGGTGGCGCAGCTGCTGCTGGATTTGGGGTTTTATGACCAGGATTGTCTTCTGGCGGCACTGTTGCACGACGTGGTAGAGGACACACAATTTGAGCTGGAGGATGTTGAAAAGCGGTTCGGCAAAACCACAGCGCAGATGGTTGACGGTCTGACGAAGCTGAACCGCATGAATTTTGCAAGCAATGAGCAGGCAGAGGCGCAGAACGTACTCAAGATGCTGCTGTCCATGCTGCGGGACTACCGCGTCATCCTTGTCAAACTGGCGGACCGGCTGCACAACATGCGCACGCTGGAGTTTCAGCCCGCGGCGTCGCAGCTGCGCATTGCGCGCGAGACCATGTATGTCTACGTCCCCATTGCGGATATGCTGGGCATCCGGCTGTTTAAAGAAGAGCTTGAGGACAGTGCCATCCGCTACCTTGACCCGCATGGTTATACCGAAATTGAGGAATGGCTTTCAAGGGACCAGGAGGAGCGCGGCGCATTTTTAGCAAGCATACAGGCGCGGCTCAAAAATTTTATTGAAGAAAAGCTGCGTGAGCTCTACGGAAAAGAGACCCCCGTATACCTTGAAGGCCGCGTCAAAAGCGTCCACGGCATCTATCGCAAGCATAACAGCCAGCTGAAAAGCTTTGAAGAAATCTTCGATATCTATGCAGTACGCGTCATTGTCAACACCGTGGAGGAGTGCTATCTGGTGCTCAGCTGGGTGCAGCAGATTTATCACAGCATCACCGGGCGGTTCAAAGACCGCATCAGTAACCCCAAGCAAAACGGATACCAGTCCCTGCACTTAACCATGGTAGGCGAAGAAAAAATCCCCTTTGAGGTGCAGATTCGCACCTGGGATATGCACTACATCGCAGAAACCGGCATTGCCGCGCACTGGAAATACAAGCTCGGAATCGCGGCAAAAGACGTTGGCATGGAGGACCGCCTTGCCCGCATACAGGAGCTGCTTGACAGCTATAAAGACGCCGATTCCGTGGAAGAGGTTGTGCAATCCATTCGCAGCGATATCGCGCCGTTGGAAAAGGTCTATCCTATGACGCCCAAGGGCGAGACAAAAGAACTTAAGCTCGGCGCAACGGTTTTGGACTTCGCTTATGCCGTACACACAAAGGTTGGCCACCGCTTCCGCGGCGCAAAGGTAAACGGGCGTATTGCGCCGATCAATTATCAGGTTCAAAGCGGCGACGTGGTCGAAATTCTGCTTGATCCGAACGTTGACAAGGGACCGAGCCGCGACTGGAAGCGCATTGCCGTTACCAGCCAGGCACAGAGCAAAATTCGCGCATGGTTTAAAAAAGAACGCCGCGAGGAAAATATCGCTGAAGGCCGCAAAGAGGTTGAAACCGAGCTGCGCCGGAGCTTCAGCCGCCTTGAACAAAACGAATGGGAAGATATTCTCATTCGCGTGCTCGCGCGCAAACACTTCGGCGGCGAAGACGAGCCCGACGCAATACGCCTCAATGAATTTTATGCCGCGCTTGGGTATGGCGGCGTCTCGTTCCAGGGCTACCTGCCGCTGTTGCGCGAGGAATATCAAAAGCTAATACGCACGCAACAACAGGAGATTTCCTTAAAAAAAATCACCAGCGACAAAGGCGTCCTGGTGGAAGGCGTAGACAACTGCCTTGTCAAATTTGCGCAGTGCTGTCACCCTGTGCCGGGCGACATCATCCTCGGCTACATTACACGCGGTTCCGACCGCGCGCCCGGCGGGGTAACCATCCACCGCAACGACTGCACGAATGTCCCTGCCGACCCAACCGCCGCGCCCGAGCCCGACCGGTGGCTGCATGCCCGCTGGGATAAGACCGAAGGCGCGCATTACAAAGGAGCGCTGGTGATTAAAACGATAGACCGCACAGGCATGGCGGCGGATGTCATCAACCTTTTTACGGGATTGCACATTCATCTAAACCGCTTTAATGCCGAAGACCATGATGACGGAACATGTACCATTTATGCAGTGGCGGGAGTATCCAGCCGCGAACAGCTAAAGCAGCTGCGCGACAAACTGGTCCAAATCCGCGGCGTTACGGATGTCTATTACGGCTGAGGCTGCTGCATCATCTGCTGCGGGCTCCATAAGGGCTGCGGCATCTGCGGCGCGGGTACGGAAACAGGCGCAGATTGCTGCGGCATTGCGGCAACAGCAGGCAACGCGGGCGGCGGCGTTGGTGCCTGCGCCGGTTTTTGTCCCAGCTGATCCAGCAACGCGCGGAAAATTTCTACGTGCAGCGATTCGTCCAGCAGAATGCGCCGCAGCAGCAGCAGAATGCTGTCGTCCTTGATTTCCTGTGTCTGCCGTTCATATTTCGCAATCGTTGCGCGTTCGAGCGCAAGCGCATTTTGCAAAAGCGCTTTTGTGTTTGCGGTATAGCTGAGCTGCCCGGGGCTCCAATAGCGCATGGGTTGTTGCGCCGTGCCTGTTACCGACCAAAGGCGCGGGTCTGCTCCCAGCTGGAACGCCGCGTTGCTGAACAGCTCCAGGTGCTTTTTTTCCGCCTCCATCACCGCGCGGAAAGCCTCTGAAATCTCAGGTTCTGCAGCGGTTATGATATGATCATATAAGTAAAGCGCATATGCGCTGGCTTCTGAGCTTTGCTCGCCGATATTGCCCAGCATAATGCGGGCATATGCCGGATGCTTCGCCTCGACACGCAGCACAGGATAAGGGACATCGGTATAGTAAGCGGGAAGCTGTAAAGGCACAAAGCCACCGCCCTTTCGAATAGGATAATTCACAATATGGTATGAAACTTGTTCGCCGGATATGCGTAAGATGGACTATAAGGAATGATAAGGGAGGCAGATCATGTTTGCTCGATTAAAAGAAGACATTGCCGCTGTTCGCGAGCGTGATCCGGCTGCGCGGTCGGCATTTGAAATATTTTTACTGTATCCGGGTCTGCGCGCGGTACGAATGCACAGGCGCGCAAATTGGTGTCTGCGGCACAATCTGCGATTTTGGGCCAGATGGATCAGTCAGCGGGCAGTACGTAAAACCGGAATCGAAATCCACCCGGCTGCGACCATAGGGCGCAGGCTGTTCATCGACCACGGCTCAGGGGTTGTGATAGGCGAAACCACACAAATCGGTGACGACGTAACGATTTATCAGGGCGTGACCCTCGGCGGCACCGGCAAGGAGACCGGTAAGCGCCACCCAACCATCGGGAACGGCGTAACCATTGGTTCGGGCGCGAAGGTACTCGGTCCCTTTAAAGTCGGCGACAACACAAAAATCGCCGCGGGTTCGGTGGTGCTGCGCGAAATCCCTCCAAACTGCACTGCCGTAGGCGTTCCCGCGCGGGTAGTGCGGCTCAACGGACGCCGTGTCGACCCGCTTGACCAGACGGATACGCCCGACCCTGTCGCCCAGGAAATCTGTCAGCTGCGATTGCGATTGCATCGCCTGGAGCGTGAAATTGAGCATATATCCATGGAGACACAGGAGTGCGGTTCAGGTATTTAACGGTCTGTTTTTTGCTGCGGCAAGGGATTGCCGCAGCTTTTTTATTTCGTGTTGCGAAAACAACAGCATTTTATCGAAAGCCGTGTTATAATACTTCGAGTAAATTATATGCAAAGACTGCCTATGATATTTTACAAATTGGAGGGATTGTATGAAAAAGCATCAATTATGGAAACGCATGCTGGCTGTCGTATTATGCGTAGCAGCCCTGACCTGCACGGCGATTTTCGTTCCGTTTTCATCCACAAGAGCGGAAGAAATAACGGCGCAAGAAGAAGTCACGACCCCATTGGAAGAAGTCACCGCTGCAGAAGAAGCGACCGCTTCAAATGATCTGATTATATCATTAATACCGCCTCTAATTATAACAGAAGATCAGGCGGAAACCACAACGCAGGCGAGCATTTTTTGGTCATGGTTCAGTTTTATGTCCTATATGTTTGATCCGGATCAAAGCACGTTCCACAATACCAAAAGCCCGTTCCAGCGAATTTTCGGATTTAATATGGTCTATGATTTTTTTGCCTTTCTGGCGGGCGTGCTCGCAGACACGTTACGTATTAAGTTTGAATATGAAGGTCGCGAGTGGCTGGTACAGCTCTGGAAAGGCGCCTATGCCTATGGAATTTGCACCGGAGGCGAAATCGGGCTTTATTCCAAGCCGCTGTCGCGTTCCATTAACCAATATGACTGTGCCCCCCAAAAAGACTGGATCGGCATGAGTATGTCAATTTATCACGGCGACGAAAAGCTCTTTACCCGCCCAATGGAAAAGCAATGGTGGTGTACAGGCTACCGACCGCATATTCTGAGCTCCCTTCTCGACCGCCCGCGCGACAATTGCACAATGGATTCTCTGCTGGAATTCAAAACCCCCGAAATGGCGGCATTATTCGCGCAAGCGCTTGAGGCAAAGGGCTTTAAGCAGGTGCCGCAGGAAGAAGGTATTAACTGGCACGTCTCCGAAACCTATACCATACAAGGTTCTGTGGTACACCTACTATGGCGTAACGTTACGGAAAGTTATACATAACGGCAATTTCAGTTGACAAAAGTCGGATTTTTCGTTATACTTAACGGTGCAGAGATTTTACTGCAAAATTTCCGAACAGAAGAAAGGAATGGATGGTTATGAAACGTACATTACACAGAGTGTTATGCGCTGTCCTGTGTACCGCCCTCCTCTTCGGCGTCTTCGCTTTTTCAATTCATGCCGAAACCGCAGAAGAAGAAACGACCGCAGTCGTTTTGTCCGATGAGCCCGTTATTTCCGGCGAAGAAGCCGCAACCGTACCACAGTCATTCGCAACGGACCTTTACGCATGGTTTTTCCGCACATTTGGCTTTTTGGGCTTTCTTTATGAGCCAAGCGAGAATTACGTCTATAACATGCAGCCCACATTCCAATGGCTCGGCGGCTTTAACAAGGTGTACGACACTGTGCCGTGGCTGCTAAACGTCTATGCAGATACCCTGCATCTCAACTTTACTTATGAAGGAAAAGACTGGCTGATTCAATGCTGGAAGGGCGGCTATGCCGGCTTTTTGACAACAGGCGGAGAAATCGGCGTATACACCAAAGAGGAAGGCAACAGCAGCATTCAATACGGCGGCGCGGTTATGGACGACTGGCTGAATATGTCCATGACCATCTATAATAAAAATGCCCGCCTGTTCACCCGTCCCTTCCAAAAATATTGGTGGTGTACCGGCTATGGTTTTTCCATTTGCACCGACTTTATGTCCAAGCCGCGCACGAACGTTGTTGCGGACAACAAAATCGAGCTTAAAACACCCGAAATGGCGCAGTTGTTCATCAAAGCGTTAGAGAGCAAGGGGTTCAAGGCGCTGCCTGAGGGCAAAAACCTAGGTCTAAGCGTTACAGAAACCTATCAGCTGCTCGAAGACGGCAAGACAGTGCGCTTTTACTGGAAGAATGCCACCGACGGCTGGTATTGATTGACTGAAAACAGGTTTTTCAAAGTTTTTCTTGCATTCGTTAAAAAAAACCTTTATAATAGTTTAGTACAGAGGGCCGTGCGCTGCGTACGGTCCTTTTATTATTTGTAATGAATTTATGAGCGCAGGAGGTTGCTACGGATGAACGAAAAAAAATATATTTTTGTTACCGGAGGCGTTGTTTCGGGCTTGGGCAAGGGCATCACCGCGGCGTCACTCGGGCGGCTGTTAAAGGCCAGAGGCGTTAAAGTAACCATGCAGAAGCTTGACCCCTATATCAACATAGACCCCGGAACCATGAGCCCTCTGCAACACGGCGAGGTCTTTGTCACCGACGACGGCACAGAAACCGACCTTGATCTTGGGCATTATGAGCGGTTCATAGACGAAAGGCTGAACATCAACTCCAGCGTCACCACCGGCAAGGTCTACTGGTCGGTGCTGACGAAAGAGCGCCGCGGCGAATATCTTGGGGACACGATTCAGGTCATACCCCACATCACCGAGGAGATTAAGAACCGCATATATAACGCGGCGGATCTTTCTGACAGCGAAGTGAATATTGTCGAAATCGGCGGCACCGTCGGCGACATGGAGTCTCAGCCATATTTGGAGTCTATTCGTCAGATTGCGCGTGACAAGGGCAGCGGCAACTGTCTGTTCATTCATGTCACCTTCCTGCCTTTTGTGCCCGGCAGCGAAGAATATAAGACAAAGCCCACCCAGCACAGCGTAAAAGAGTTGCTTTCCATCGGGATTCAGCCCGACATACTGGTCTGCCGCTGCGATAAACCCATGGAGCCCGAAATGCGCCGCAAAATCGCGCTGTTCTGCAACGTTACCTCCGACTGCGTCATCGACAACGTCAATGTCGGCACACTGTACGAAGCGCCGCTGATGCTGGAGCAGGGCGGTCTGGGCAATATTGTATGCCAAAAGCTGAGCCTGCCTTGCGCCGCGCCCGATCTGGCAGACTGGGAAGATATGGTCAACGGCATTTACGCCTGCCAGGACGAGGTGAAAATCGGTCTGATCGGCAAATATGTCAAGCTGCACGATGCCTATCTTTCCGTTGCCGAGTCATTGTTTCACGGCGGCATAGCCAACAGAGCAAAGGTCAGCATTGAATGGATCGACTCCGAGGAGCTGGAAAAGCTCAGCTGGGAGCAACTGGAAGCGGCATTGAGCGGACTCAACGGAATTTTAGTTCCCGGCGGCTTCGGAAAACGCGGTACGTTGGGTAAAACGCTTGCCATACGCTACGCGCGCGAGCATAAGGTTCCCATGCTTGGCATATGTTTGGGAATGCAGCTGGCTGTGATTGAATATGCGCGCAACGTCCTGGGACTTACGGACGCTGATTCCGGTGAATTCAACGCCAATTCAGCCCATAAAGTGATAGATCTGATGGAATATCAAAAGGATGTAACCGAAAAAGGCGGAACCATGCGTCTGGGCAAATATCCCTGCTTCATTGCGGAAGGAACAAGGATGTATGCAGCATATGGACAGACAAGCATTAGTGAACGCCACCGCCACCGGTATGAGTTTAATAACGAATACCGCGCGCTTATGACCGCACACGGCATAAAGCTCAGCGGTCTTTCTCCCGACAGCCTGTTGGTTGAGGCGATTGAGCTGGTCGATCACCCGTGGTTTGTCGCAGTGCAGTTCCATCCTGAGTTCCAATCGCGCCCGACAAGACCGCATCCGCTGTTCCGTGCGTTCATTCAGGCTGCGAAAGCCTGCGGCGAACAGCTAAGTCTTGATTAACAGGCAATTCAACCCAGCAATTCTTGCAAAAATAGGACTTGCATATCCCCTTTATTTGTGATACAATGGCAAAGCCAATAATTTTATGGAGGAGAGAAGCCTATGAAAAAATCACTGTTTACGATCCTGGCTCTGTTACTTACCGTCGTTATGCTCGGCACATTTGCCGCCTGCAACACAAACGACGACCCCACCGAAGCCACAACCACCGAAGCCATTGAGCCCCTGACCGAGGAAGCGCTCCCCGAGGAAACCTCTGCCATTGAGGACACCTCCGACGCGGACATAACCTCGGAAGAACCCGGCCTCAGCGAAGATGCCGCAGCCGCAGCCGCAGCGACCGCATCAACCTCAGTCGTCACCAGCAAGTCCGGCGACACCACTGCCGCCACCACGACCACCGCTGCGACCGGCAAAACCCCCGATAAGATGAACAAAGAAGAACTGGTGAAATACTACAATGACGCCGTTAATAACGTGCGCGACAAAAAACCCCAAATTTCCCGCACGGAAGTGCTGAAGATCAAGAGTGTAAAGCTCTCCCTCGGCGGCGGAATGGCGGATGGTATTGCCAGCCGGTTGGTGAATGATAAAATGCCGGGCAACCCTGAGTCTTCAACCATAGCAAAAGGCAAGGACAACACCGGAGATTTCATGACCGTGACCTCCCGCTCCGTCGCAAAAGCCAGCGACGTGACCTCTGCCAGCGCAACCAAGAGCGGCGAGAACTATGTTATCACCCTGACACTCGGTAACGAAACCAACCCCGCCAAGGACGGCAGCAGCAAGTACTCCCGCTTTTTCTCCATCGCCACACGTCAGGATGTGCTGGATGACATTAAAGACGTTGTGACCGCCGACGTAAACAAGTGCACTCTGACCTACAATGGCGGCAAAGTCGTCATCACCGTCAATCCGGAAGGTCAGATCATCAAAGCGCACGGCGAATTTAAAGTGGACGCGGACGCGAAAGAAGTCAAGGTTGGTCCGCTTAAGAGCGACCTGATTGCTTATCAAATTTCTACCAACGATTATACCAACTTCAAATACTAAAATATAACCTTGTAATAGCCCTCACCCGGCGGAGTCATCCGCCGGGTATTATTCTGTCGAAAAATGCTTGCCAATCCTTTACAGGTATGGTACAATAAATCAATAATTGTAATAACTAAGGAGAATTGTATGAAAAAGTCTATACCGGCACTCATCGTCGCGCTGATCATGATTTGTATATTTGCGGCCTGCGACAATACCCCTGCTGAAACTACCGCTGCGCCGACCACCACTATAACTACGGTGGTAGCCACAACAGAAGACCCCACCACCGAAGAACCGACCACTGAAGAACCGACCACCGAAGCGACTACAACCGAGGCGCCGACCACCGAAACAACGACAACAGCAAAGCCAACCACCGCCAAGCCAAAGCTCACAACAACCAAGCCCACTACCGCAAAAACTGCAAGCGAAAAAGATCTCGAAAAAACCCCCGACAAGATGAGCAAAGACGAGCTGATTAAATATTACAACGACGCAATCAACAACGTGCGCAGCAAAAAGCCGAAGATTTCCCGCACAGAAGTGCTGAAGATCAAGAGCGTAAAACTTTCGCTTGGCGGCGGAATTGCGGACGGCATTGCCAGCCGCCTGGTGAATGATAAAATGCCGGGTACCCCGAAAAAGACTACGATCACCAAGGGAAAAGCCAACGCCGGTGATTTTATGACCGAAATGGCAAAATCCGCAGTCAAGCCCGGTGATGTCATTTCTGCCGCCGCAACCAAAAGCGGCGCGAATTATGTTATCACACTCAAACTGGGCAAAGAGGTTAATCCCGCCACCAACGGCAGCAGCAAATATTCACGCTTTTTCTCTATCGCCTCCCGCCAGGATGTTCTGGACGACATCAAGGACGTTGTTACTGCCGACGTCAATAAATGCACGCTGACCTATCACGACGGCAAGGCTGTTATAACAGTGAACCCGCAGGGTCAGATTATTAAAGCGCACGGAGAATTCTATGTAGATGCCGTCGCAAAGCAGGTAAAGGTGTCTGCCCTTAAGACGGATTTGACCGCCTATCAGGTTTCCACTAACGACTATACAAACTTTGTCTATTGATAAACTGATATAATATTATTTTTGCAACATACCGCCCGGCAGTACTTCTGCCGGGCTTTGTTTATAGAAAATTAACTTGCTATTCCAAAACCGTTATGCTACAATAAATATACAATATTTTACTTAGG
>JAVBSB010000157.1:0-3271 GCA_031547365.1 Oscillospiraceae bacterium
ACAAGGAAGTGATCCCATGACCGAAACATTAAAACTGCTAAAAAAATTTGCGTTGATCAGCCTGCTAATGCTGTGCGTAATCGGCTTGGTCTGCGGCGTGATTATGGTGGATACCAATACGCGCTTTCTTACGCTGGGCGACCCTGGGCAGCTGGTCGGCATCGCACTGGACAAGCAGACCGTAACCCTGCGTTGGGACACAAAAAGCCTTGCCCTGCCGCCGCTTTCTGAGGCGGTGCAGGTTCTGCGGCTATCGCCCGCGCCGCTGGGCAGCCTGATTGCTTTCGGCGAAAGTATATGGCAAGCCGCAGCACAATTTATTCAGAAATAATTTACTTGATTTTCTCGTCATTTTATGTCATAATGGGGGTGATAAAATTATGAAGCAACAGGAGGGTCTCGGTATGAAAAAAGCAAGCAAAAAGTTGACGGTTTTTGTGCTGGCTATGATGCTGCTCGCAATTGCAGTTATGCCTTTAACGAGCGCGGCGTCTGCGTCCACGGCGTGCCGGACGAAGTATCCGATACTGCTGGTACACGGCGCAGGCTTTTCCGACGACAACCTGGGCATCAGCTATTGGGGCGATATCCCCGAAACACTGGAGGCACAGGGCGCAAAGGTGTACTACGGCGGAACGGACGGCTGGGGCGGCATAGAGAATAACGCAAAAATCATCAAGGACAGAGTCAATGCAATTTTGAAAGAAACCGGCGCGAAAAAGGTTAATATTATTGCGCATTCCAAAGGCGGCATAGAGACTCGTTATATGATCTCCTCCCTGGGAATGGGGAGCAAGGTAGCCAGCCTGACCATGATTGCCACGCCGAACCACGGCTCCAAGACGTTTGATGAGCTGTTTGATTATTCTGGTTTTGTATTTAAATTTGCAGGATTGTTTGTCAACGGCACGCGCAAGCTGGCGGGGGACAAAGACCCTGATTTTGTGAATGGCTGGAACAGCTTTTCGGTCAGCTATATGAATGCGTTCAACCAAAAGAATAAAAATGATCCGGGTGTCTACTACCAGAGTTATGCCGCTACCCAAAAATCAATTTTGAGTCATCCGGTTCTGGGTATTACATATGCAATCGTGAAAAATTATGAGGGCGAAAACGACGGTCTGGTTTCGGTCGAATCCGCAAAGTGGGGGAACTTCCGCGGTGTATTGCGAGGCACCGGCATCCGTGGCATTTCGCATATGGACGAAGTAAATGTATTAACCGGCAATTTAAAAATTGAGAAGATGGACAACGGCGCGACAACGATTCTTGACTTTTATGTGAATATGCTGAAAGACCTGAAGACCAGAGGATATTAATCGGACAATAACAAAAACATACCGTCGGGACGCTTGCCCCGACGGTTCTTTTCTGTTTCCGGCAGATTATTTTCCGCTCTTTTCATAGGCTGCAACCATTTTCTGTACCACGCGTCCCCCGATTTGACCGGCCTGCTTGCGTGTCATCTTGCGGTTGCTGTTCAGGTTGATCCCAAGCTCCTGCGCTGCTTCCATTTTATATTGCTGCATGGCTGCCTGCGATGCCTTTTGCGCCGCGAGTGAAGTCACGCGTCCGCGACCGCTGGCTGCGGGCTTCTTCGCGGATGTGCTTTTTTTGGCTGTGCCGCTCTTGGAGGCGCTGCTTTTTGCTGCGCTGTTCTTCGCAGAGGGCGCTGACTTTGTGCTGGTGGCTCTCGGTCCGCTTGCAAGCGTTTTAGCAGCCTTGGTGCGTGCCGCGGACGTAGTTCCGTTGGTTGCAAGCGTTTTTGCCGCGCTTGTTTTGGCTGGCTTACTGGGCGCTGATTTTGCAGCCGACTTTTTTGCCGTACTGTTTTTCGCTGCGGGAGCTGACCTTGTGCTGGAGGCGCGCGGTCCGCTTGCGAGCGTTTTCGCTGCCTTGCTGCGCGCGGAAGCGCTGCTGTTGTTTTTAGCGAGCGTCTTTGCCGCAGTAGACTTTGTCGATTTGCTGGTTGGCATAAGTGTGTTCACTCCTATAGTTCTGTTTTAGTGTATCTGCTCGAATGGAAGCAATGATAGTATGAGCAAAGGGTGAAATAATATTATACTTAAAGCTTGAGAAATATTGTAAAAAGTCGAGGGATGTGTTAAAATAGAACGCAGCAATGGGAGGGAGCGTGTGAAATGCGAAAACCGAAAAAGAGAAAGAGCATCGAACCGGTGGACGAGGCGCCGTTGCGCGCGCCTGTTCATGAACCGCCGCGGCTGCCTGAGGTTGAGCGCAAATTCTTTGAGCTTTTGTTGCGTGAGCTAAGCGCCGGTATGCAGGAGCAAGAGAAGGATATTCGTGCCCTGGTGAAGCACGGCGCGCTGCTGCGCAACACGAGCCGCTTGCGCAGTACTGTGGCTTATGCCCGCGCGCTGCTGCGCCTGGAGGAGCTGCAACGCAACGGACTGCCCGCAGAAACGAAGGATGTGGAAATCTCTCTGCTGCTCAATTTGGCGGTGAACGGCTTGTTGCGCTCGTTTTTATATGCAGGCGTTGCGGTTCGTCGTCAGGATCAGGAGCCTTCCTTTCAGGTGCACGTGCCGCAGGAACACGCTCTGTTTTTGTTTGAAGAAATGCTGACCTGCTGCTTGCGTTGTGCGCCGGAAGGGAAAAATATTCACGTATCACTGCGGAAAATTGGCTCAGTTTTACTCTTGACCATGCGTACCGAAGGTCTGGCGCTGCAGCAAAGTCCGCTGATTCCGCAGCTGACCGGGAAAGACGACGCCGCCGCCGCGCCCGAGGAGGATTATGGCTTCGCAATGTGCCGAGTGCTGGCGGCAAAGCTGGGCTGGGCTTACCGCTGGGAAGCGGACGAAGCAGGTGTGCGCATGTTTTTGGATATCATCTAAGCCTTTTGCCTTATTACTTACTTTTCATTTAAGAACAGCAGCTGCGCCTCCACCCCGGCGCAGAGCTCCTGCGCGATTTCCATGCTTTCGGCCTCAGCGAATACATTGACGCGCCGTCCGTTTTTTGTGGGCGTAATGAGGATGCGCCCGCCCTGCTTATGCAGAACAAGACCTTCCCGCGCGGCTGTGAGCCGGCTTTCCTTGTCGGTGTCAACAAGCAGCTTTTGCAGCATGGAGGGCGGGCAGGGGAGCGCGAAGGACTTGCTTTCCACGTAAAATGGCGGCAGTTCGGCGGATAGCTGCGCCAGGCTGCGTCCGGTTTCTTTCATAATAGACAGCAGTTTCACCGCGCGGAACAGACCGTCGCGCACCCAAATCTGTCTTGTAGAGATTCGCCGGGCAGTTGAGTCGCT
>JAVBSB010000145.1:0-5938 GCA_031547365.1 Oscillospiraceae bacterium
GGCGACAAATCGCAGTCCAGAACTGCGAAGCCTTTTTCCATTACGTGGTTGCGTATGGTCTGTAAAAGAAAGCTCTTGCCGGAGCCATAGCGACCGACAATAAAACGAAACGCCGCGCCGCCGCTGGCGACCAGCTCCATATCCCGCAGCAGCGCTTCGATCTCAGCGCTGCGGCCGACGGTGATGTATTCCAGACCGACGCGCGGCACAACGCCGCCTTTTAATGAATTTAACACCGCTCCCGCGATGCGCTTTGGCGCTCTGCGCTCTGTCATATAACCCTCCATAAGTTAAGACTATGGTAATTGTTTTGCTTTTTTATTTGAAAAGATAGGCGTATTCCTCGACCAACGCGTCGCCATCAATGAGAATATCTCCTATCACAGCAAGCGCAACCTCGTTAATGGCTTCGATGTCGAGCTCATTTATGGTTATCAGCGTGCCTTCAGGCTTAACAAGAGAGTGTATAATGGCAAGCTGCGAAGGCGTTAGGGCATCAATGAGATCAATTTCCGTTACGGGGGACGGGTCAGCTGCGACCTGAGGCGGTTGTATTGGAGGCTCGTCCTGCGCTTCCTCTACAATGAGCCGCTCGGTCAGCTCGCGTGCCTGCGCGCGAATTTCGGGCAGCAGGGTGAAATCGATTGTAACAGGTGGCTGAGGCGGCTGGTCTGCCTCAATCGGAGCTTGCGCTTTTTTTGCGCGGGATGCCGTTTTTTCGGTCGACGCGAGCGGAGAAAGCTCGTGCGTCTGCGCAAATGCCTCGACCGCAGCGTCAATGCACTCAGCAAGCGCGCCTGAACTGAGCAGGGACCGCATGCGCTTGCGCGCATGAGCGGATAAATTAAGCATTTGTTCGGCATTGGCTGAAATGACATAGGGGTGTTTTACGCGCAGGCGCAGCTGCTGTTCCATGCGCTTAAGCAGAAAGGCAGCCAGCTGCGGCGCGTCGGCGGTGTGCATTGCCTTGCGCAGGTCGAGACCTGCCTGTTTAAAAGCGAGTACGGCAGCTTGTAATACCTGGGTGAAACAATCGCGGTACAGCGTATGCTGATTGGGTTTATAAAATCTGCTGCGTGTGAGGCGGTAGGTTGAAAGCTGATCGAATACAAGCAGCTGGTCGCAATCGGAAAATAGAAACAACGAAGGAAACCAGGCTTCTACGCCTTGCTGCCTGAGGATTTCAGTAAGATTGGTTATATTATGTGATTCGGCGTAGGCAACAATGCGCGCGGGCAGCCTGCGTGATATAAGCTTATCCAGCGGCGCGTAGTCACGCAAAAAACGGCACAAATCCACCAGAACATCCTCTGTACCCAAGCCTGCCTCAAGCTCCGCTGTGTAGAGCAGGGCATACCCGATATCGGTATAGCGAACCTCGCCTGCGCGCAGCTTTGTACGCCACGTGAGATAGGTGCGCAGCTGCGACGGCGACATCTCGGCGTATTCTGGGCAGTAGGTGGCATATTGCGCTGTTTTGTCGTAGTCGTCGCTGAGATTAACAAGCCGTTTTCCCTGCCGTAAGAACTGCGAGGGAGAGGCTTTGATTTTTCGCAGAGACAAAATTGCATGCATGGGTTCCCGTGCCAGCTCAGCTGCCAAGGCAGAGGAGGTGTGGGAGGGCGGAAGGCCGCCGCCGTTTGTATATTGATGGTATGCTGCGCAGGCTGTTTCGGTGAGAATCAGAGACAGGCGCGGGTCATCCGCAAGATTGTAGGCGTGCGGGTCGCTTTGCAGCCACCGTTCAAGCAGGTTGGATGCCTCCGGGTCGCGCCAAGCCGCGTCAAAGCCCGCACAGCGGCGCAGGGCAGTCTCCAGGCGCTTAACAACATAGCCGATGGCGTGGCTCGGCGGTCGGAACGCGTCCTCCATGGCGCAGCTGCAACTGCCGCCCTGTAAACGGTAAATTTCACTGTGCGAAAGACGAACCTCGCGCTGACCGCTCTGCTTCGGCGGCTGCGCAACGGCGTCGCGATAGAGCTCGTGGTGCGAGAAGCGCGCGGGCTTCATATAAAAGGTCTCCTCCTGATTGACGCCATACAGCAAAAACAAAGGCGCGAGGTTCGCGGCGGCGGCATTTAGCGCGGCTTCGAGCACAGTGAGTAGTCCGGGTTGTTCGCGGAAGAAGCGGCTCTCGCGCACCGAATAGCTCGAAAGGCTCAGTAAGCCATGCCGCTGCGGATGCTCGGGAAAAAAGTCGCTGAGAGCGCATTGCTTTACAAGATCCGCGAATGGCTGTGTAAAGCTGTGGCAGATGTAATAATCTTTAAACCACTGCGGCATGCGGGCGTCAAGCTTATGATGCAAGCTACGCATATGCAACCAGCAATCAGCCAGCGCAAGGGCGGTCTGTTCAGGGTTGTCGTTCTGATTAAGCAGCTCAAACACGCGCAGCAACACATAGGGATAAGGGATAGCTTCCCACCTGCCCGCGAAGGTGCCTGTGCGCCAGGAAAAATAGCAGCGCAGCTGCGCCGTGCTCATATCCGCATAGGTCGGCATCGTATCTCCGAATGGTATTTCGCGCGGATAATCGTCCGTAAAGTCCGCCATATACTGCGACTGGCGGATGAACTGATCGATATCCTTGGCGCCGTAGAGCCGCGCATATCCGCTGGTACCATGTATTTTTCGCATCAGATGCAGGCGCCGCGTCGGGTCCTCCGGTCGCTCTTGGGGCATAAAAATCTCCTCCGGCGACAGAAGGATATCCGCGCCGGGGAAGATTTTCGTCATGAGATCTTTCCAGGGATCCAAACAAGCCACTCCTTAGGCATCAGGTCTCAGCCGGCAAGCGCTGCGTCGATTGTTTCAAACTGGCTATTGTAAAGCTTTGTGTAAAACCCGCCCTTCGCCAGCAATTCCTCATGCGTACCCTGCTCTACGATATCGCCGTGGTCAAGGAACAAAATTAAGTCGGCGTTGCGTATAGTGCTCAGGCGGTGCGCGATAATGAAGCTCGTTCGTCCTTCCATGAGCTTATCCATTGCTTTTTGAATGAGGGTTTCGGTGCGGGTGTCAACGGAGCTGGTTGCTTCGTCAAGAATCAGGATGCGGTTATCCGCCAGCACTGTGCGCGCGATGGTAAGCAGCTGCTTTTGCCCCAGGCTGATGTTATTGGCCTCCTCGTTGATGACCATTTTATAACCATCGGGCAGGGCGCGGATAAAGCTGTGCGCCTGTGCCGCCTTTGCGGCTGCCTTTACTTCGTCATCGGTTGCGTCCAGCTTACCGTAACGGATATTGGCTGCGATTGTGTCGTTGGTCAGCCAGGTATCCTGCAACACCATGCCCATGGATTTACGCACTTCGCTGCGCGGATATTCGGCGATGTTGTGTCCGTCGATCGAGATTGTGCCCTGCTTCAAGTCGTGGAAGCGCATCAGCAGCTTGACCAGGGTGGTCTTGCCTGCGCCGGTTGGACCAACAATCGCAACCTTTTGCCCCGCTTTGACATGCGCGGTAAAGTCTTTTATAACAATGTCTTCACTGTCTTCATAACCAAAGCGGACATGTTCAAACGTGACATCGCCAACAACGCTGGGCAGCTGCGCGGCGTCGACTGCGGTTTCTTCGGGTTCGTCTAAAAACTCGAATACACGCTCGGCAGCAGCGGCAGTCTGTTGGAATACATTCATGATCTGCGCCAGCTGCATAATAGGCTGATTGAACTGGCGGATATACATGATGAATTCAGCGATGGTCCCGATTTGCAGCGTTCCCTTCGCAACCAGATAAGCGCCCAAGACGCACATTGCGACATAGTTCAGGTTGCCAAAAAAGTTTGCTATGGGGTGCATAATGCCTGAAAGGAATTGCGCGCGCCAGTTAGCGTGGTAGAGCTTTTTATTTTGCTCATCGAACTCTTCTATAACTTTTTCTTCGCCGCCGAACGCTTTTACTACTGTATGACCCGCATACACTTCCTCGACGTGTCCATTGACCGCACCGAGAAAATCCTGCTGCCGTTTAAAATGTTTCTGCGATTTTCGTATAATTAAGCCGGTAGAGATCACCATGACGGGGACAATGCCGATTGCGACCAGCGCCATTTGCCAGCTGGAAATGAACATCATGATGATGATGCCGATGATCATTGCGCCGGAGCTGAAAACCTGCGATATGCCCTGGTTCAGGCTCTGCCCAAGGGTATCCACGTCATTCGTGATACGGGACAGCACGTCGCCGTGGCTATTGCTGTTAAAGTATGCGATCGGCATGCGGTTGATCTTTTTCAGGATCGTATTGCGCAGCTGATACGAAGCGCTTGTGGATACTTTTGCGAGAATGAAGCCGTTCAGCCACGAAAAGACGGAGCTGATGCTATAGATTATCATCAGCTTGATCATCAGGCTGCCAAGCGCGCCGAAGTCAATCCCCGCGCCTGCGCCCGTGATTTTACCCATAACACCCTCGGCCAGCAGGGTTGTTGCGTCGCCGAACTGACGCGGACCAAGGATGCTGAACACGGTGGAGATGATTACCAGCAACAGCGCTAAAACCAAGGTGGTTTGATAGGGCTTGAGGAACTGCAATAAGCGCTTAACCGCTGCCTTGGCGTTCTTTGCCTTTTGAACAGGCATACCTGCGCCATGACCGGGACCGCCCATACCAGCCGGACGGCGGCTAATCTTCCCTCTGTTTTCTGCCATTACGCAAGCTCCTCCTTACTCAGCTGACTTTCAGCAATTTCGCGGTAGACTTCGCAGGACTGCAAAAGGTCTTTGTGCGAACCGATTCCGACCACATGCCCCTCGTCCAGCACTACGATCTGCTCCGCCTGTAAGATGGTGCTCACGCGCTGCGCAACGATAAAGACCGTAGCATCGGTCGTGTCGGATTTCAGCGCGCGCCGCAGTGCTGCGTCGGTTTTAAAATCCAACGCCGAAAAGCTGTCGTCGAAAATATAAATACCGGGCTTCCATGCCAGCGCGCGCGCTATGGACAGCCGTTGCTTCTGTCCTCCGGAAAAATTCCCGCCGCCCTGCGCCACATGAGCCTCCAGACCATCGTCCAGCTCGGAGACAAAATCCTCCGCCTGCGCGGTCTGTAGGGCTGTCATTACAGCGTCGTCTGATAAGGGCACGTTATGCTCGTCATAGTTAACATTGGAACGCACAGTTCCGCTGAACAACACTGCGCTTTGTGGGACAAAGCCAATTTTTTTATGCAGCTCCTGCTGCGGTAAATCGCGGATATCAATGCCATTGAAGCGGATTGCGCCGCCGGTGACATCATAAAAGCGCTCGATTAAGTTGACAAGGGTGCTCTTGCCTGCGCCGGTCGCGCCGATGAATGCCGTGGTCTGACCGGGCTTTGCCGTAAAATTGATGTCGTGCAGGACATCCTCTTCCGCGCCGGCATAGCGGAAATTGACGTGGTCAAACCGAACTTCGATCGGACCTTCCCGCAATTCTTGCGGGTGCTCTGTATCGTTGACGGTGACGGGGGTTTCGAGCACCTCGCGAATACGGCCTGCGGAGACAGCCGCGCGCGGCAGGAACACAAACATCATCGCGATAAATACAAAGCTAAATACGATGTTCATCGAGTATTGAATGAACGCCATCATATCGCCGATCTGGAGGGTACTGTCTTGGATTGCTTTTCCGCCAAACCAGACGACCAACATGCTCATACCGTTCATCAGAATCATCATCAGGGGCATCAGCGCCGCCATGGAACGGTTGACAAAACGCTCTGTCTTCGCCAGGTCGTGCGCCGCGGCTTCAAAACGCTGCTCCTCGTGTTTTTCGTTGCCAAATGCGCGCACAACCATCAAACCCGTCAGATTTTCGCGGCTGACAAGGTTCAGACGGTCAATGAGCTTTTGCAGACTCTTGAACTTCGGCATGACAACGACCATTACAACCGCTAAGGTGCATAATAAAATGACGATTGCAAGGGCGATGATCCAGCTGAGACCTATGCTTTTGCG
>JAVBSB010000168.1:0-6172 GCA_031547365.1 Oscillospiraceae bacterium
ATCTCCTACAGCGTGGAGCCCAGCGAAGCGCTGAAGAGTAAACGACAACCGGCGAAAAAGGCTTTGGCGCCCGACACGAAGCCTGAAGTGCAGACCGTGCCGCGCGACACAAAGGCGGAAGCCGAAGTTGCGCGCCTGCGCGCAGCGCTGGAAGAAGCCAACGAAACCATTGATATCCTAAAAAGCGTGTTCCGCCAGACGAAGTAAACGAACCGGGAATGGCAGGGGCGGCGTGTCAGCCGCCCGCTGTTCCAATCATACGGCAGCGCCAACAAAAACCGGCACGATGCGCATTCCGCACTGTGCCGGTTTTTAATTTTGATATGATTATGCTGCTTTTTTGCGACTTAATTTTTTTGCAAGCTTTTCGCCCCAGATGCCGTAACAGTTGACATCGTATTCTTTCATACGCATGAGTGTGAGGGTCTCTTCAAAGCAGGCGAGGCAGATCAGCAGGGAAATGGCTGCCATCATATACAGATTGACTTCTTCGATGACAAAGAAAATCGGCACATAGAAATAAAGCGTAACAAAAACGGATTTGTTCATCAGGGTATGCATCATATTGAACTGTTTAAACCGTACGCGCGTGACAAAAACGTTGGCGATTTTATAAATTACACCGAAGCTGATTGCGATCATGACGTGAAGGACGTTGATATCAAGATCAGCAAAAAAGACCATGGAAATCAGCGCTGTGCCGAACAGCAGGGAATCGCCGACAGCGTCGAGCATGGAGCCGATTTTACTTTCCACATGGTAGTACCGCGCGATTTTTCCGTCGAGCACATCAGAAATGCCCGCCAAAAGGTAAGCGATGCAAAAAAGCACGACATGGTCCTTTGCAAAAAATAAAAGACTGACAGAAAGAATAATACGTATGACAGACAGCGCGTTTGGCACATGCTTGATTACTTTCATATTCAGATACATCTCCTTTCGTCTTTTGGCAGAATACACTCATATTATAGCTTGTTTTTTTTTATTCGTCAACCTGCAAAATTCGTAAATGTATTGCGTTTTTAAGATACAGGGTGTATACTAATGCTGTTGTAGTTTTTGCCGAGGGATGGGAGGGTTTGCCGTTGCATACAGAGGTGCGGCTGCTCGTTGCCGACGCAGATGTGTCCGTGCGCGAAATTGTACGCCTTGCTACGGCAGAACAAGGCTGGCTCTGCGACGACGCTGCGGACGGCATTGCGGTATTTAAGCTGTTGCGGCGTTATCGATATAACCTGATTGTAATTGATGTTGATTTACCGGACATCGACGGCATATTTGTATGCAGGCACCTGCGGAAAAATGCGCAGACGCCCTTGATTTTTATGAGCAAAGACGGTTCGGAAAACGACCGCCTTGCGGCCTTTGAGGCCGGCGGCAACGACTATGTTCTAAAGCCGTTTTATCCGCGGGAGATGGTTGCGCGCATTAAAAATCTGCTGACGCTTACAGGCTGCAACCCCTCGGCGCCAAAGCCGATTTCTGCAGGGGAGCTGCGCGTGGACACGCATTCGCATACTGCCGACTTTGTGGACGGCCGCGCATTGCAGCTGACACCGAAAGAATATGATTTGCTTTTGTTCTTTTGCAAACACCCCTATCAGGCGTTCTCGCGCGATGTGCTGCTGGACGAGGTCTGGGGCAGGGATTTTTTCGGCTCTGACCGCACGGTCGATACCCATGTGAAAAGTCTGCGCGGTAAATTGCAGCCGCTGGACTACATTGAGACGATTTGGGGCTTTGGATATAAATTCAAATATTAGCAAATAACTTCAAATATAAATGTTTTTGCAGCGGCCAAAATGGCTGCTGTTTTTTTTACCACGCTTGAACCCATTCCTCTGTTTTAGAATATAATATCTTGAACAGGGGGAAAAGCTATGGAAAACAAGCAAATCATTGCCGTGCTGGGCGGCGACGCGCGGCAGGCATATGCGGCGCAGACATTTTTGCGGCTTGGCTGGCAGGTACGGCAGTACCGCGTACCGATCATACCGGGGGTGGAAGGCGGCGAACAGTTTGAAACGCTGCAGGCGGCGCTGGAGGGCGCGCAGGTGATACTTGGTCCTGCGCCGTTGCGCGACAAGGCGCTGACAAAAGAGCTGTGTGAACATATCGCAAAGGAGCAGACACTCATCGCGGGGCAATTGCCACAGACGCTGAAGGAGCGCTGCGCCGCGCTGGGCGCGCCGACGTATGACCTGCTGGAGCGGGAGGACTATACGGTGCTCAACGCGATCGCTACAGCGGAGGGCGCCATTGCGGAGGCGATTACGCTCAGCGGGCGGAACCTCCATCTGAGCCACTGCCTGGTGCTGGGCTACGGGCGCTGCGCAAAGCCGCTGGCGCATAAATTGCTGGGGTTAGGCGCACATGTAACGGTTGCGGCGCGCAGATGGGAGAGCGCATGCGCCGCCATAGCCGAGGGCTGCGAGGTGCTGGACTTTAGCTTGCTGCCCTATCATATGCCGCGGTTTATGTATATTTTTAATACCATTCCGTCGCCGGTGCTCGGAGAATCACTGCTGCAGAATGTGACAACAGAGGCGGTGATCGTCGACATTGCCTCCGCGCCGGGCGGGGTAGATTTTCCGCTGGCAAAGCAGCTGGGGTTAACCGCAAAGCTCTGCCCCGGGCTGCCCGGGAAATATGCGCCCTGCGCCGCAGGGGAGAGCATTGCACAGACGACGCGCATTATTTTAGAGGAACAGGAGGGAGCGATATGGGGCTGGAACAGATACGCGCAGGCATCGGACTGACGGGTTCGTTCTGTACATTTGATTGCGTTTTTGAGACCCTTACAGATATTAAAGAGCGCTGTCCTGCAATTGATTTGACCTTCATCCTGTCCTACCATGTGCAGGAGCTGAGCAACCGCTTTTGTACACCTGAAGAAACGCTTGCGAATATCGCGCGGTTATCGGCGCATGCGCCCATTTTGACCATTCCGCAGGTGGAACCGCTCGGTCCGAAGAACCTGTTGGATATACTCGTTTTAGCGCCGTGTACCGGCAATACGCTTGCGAAGCTGGCGGCGGGCATTACGGATACGCCCGCACTCATGGCGGCAAAAGGGCATCTGCGTAACTGTAAGCCCCTTTTGATTTTTTTGGCAAGCAACGACGCGTTGGGACTGAACCTTAAAAACGTGGGAACACTGCTTAATACCAAGCAGATATTCTTCGTGCCGTTCGGGCAGGATAATCCCTGCGCAAAGCCAAGCTCGCTGGTTTCGCGGGCAGACCTGTTGCCTGAGGCGATAGAAGCCGCACTGCGCGGCGAGCAGCTACAGCCAATTTTGGTGAAACCGTAAAAAGGAGTTGTTATATGCATATTTTAGGGAGCTGTTGCTATCAGCCGCAGCCTGTAATTGAATTTGAGAGCGAGCCGTTGACAATGACGCTGAACGGACGCACGCACAGCCTTGCCTTCAGCGGAGAGCTGTACAATGCAGATCCGCAGACTCTGCTGCAGGGGCTGGCAGAGCGGGGAACTGCCTGCCTGCAGGATATAAGCGGCGTGTTTGCGTTTGCTTACAGCGACGGGGAAGCGCTGTTGCTTGTGCGGGACAGAATCGGCGCAAAGCAGCTTTTTTACGCCGTAGAGGATGGTAAGCTGCGATTCGGATCGCAGCCGAAGCATGTGTTTGCGCTGGGCTTAACGCCTGTAATCGACAGTGACTCTCTGCGTGAAGTGCTGGCGCTTGGACCCGCGCGCACACCCGGCTGCGGGGTGTTTCGCGGCTTGCATGAAGTATTGCCCGCGGAGGCGGTACACTTTGACGAAAAGGGTTTGCGCCGGGCGTTCTATTGGCAGCTGCACAGCGCGCCGCACACAGACAGCCATGATGAAACCGTCGAAAAAGTATCGTCGCTCGTATACGAAGGCATCAAAATGCAGTCGGTCAGCGAAGCGCCTATGTGCGCGCTGCTGTCCGGCGGGTTGGATTCAAGCCTTGTGACAGCGATTGCGGTAAAACAGCGGGAGCGGCAGCTCACTACTTTTTCGTTTGATTTTGCAGGGAACAACGAATATTATCAGGCGAATGCGTTTCAGCCGGACCGCGACACACCCTTTGCCCGCGAAATGGCGGAATACCTTGGCACGAAGCACATCGAATTAACCTGCGACAACACCGCGCTGGCAGACCTGCTCGAGCCTGCTATGCTTGCCCGTGATCTGCCGGGCATGGCTGACGTAGACGCGTCGCTGCTGTATTTCTGCCGCATCATCGGGCAGGAATTTAAGGTTGCATTAACGGGAGAGTGCGCCGATGAAATCTTCGGCGGATACCCATGGTTCCGCAGCGCAGACGCTTTTGAGCGGCGCAGCTTTCCGTGGAGCGATATGCAGGCGCGACGCAGCTTTTTGCGCGAAGACGTACTGGACGCATTGGAGCTTGAGGGTTATGCGCAGGCTGCATATGAGAATTCTGTTGCGGAAACGCCCCGCTGCGATGCGGATACGGCTGAAGAGGCGCGGCGGCGCGAGATTGCGTGGCTTAACCTGCGTTGGTTTATGCAGACCTTGCTGAACCGCATGGATTGTATGGCCTGCGGACTCAATGGGCGTGTGCCGCTGGCGGACCACCGCCTGCTTGAATACGTATGGAACGTGCCGTGGGCATACAAATACAAGGACGACTGCGTGAAGTATCTGCTGCGTATGGCGGGGCGGGGCGTGTTGCCTGAAAACGTTTTATGGCGCAAAAAAAGTCCTTTTCCAAAGACCTATAACCCGCAGTACGAGCGGATTGTCACCGCGCGCATGAGGGATATTTTAGCCTCGCCGAACGAGCCGGTCAACAGCCTGATCGACAGAAAAAAAGCAGAAGCCTTTCTCAGCGCCCCTATGGATTACGGTAAGCCCTGGTATGGGCAACTGATGGCGGCTCCGCAGCGCATCGCCTGGTTTTTACAGCTGAATGCCTGGCTGAAGCAATACGGTTGCTGATATTTTACAATAAAAATCGGGCAACTTCTTTTTTAAGAAGTTGCCCGTGCGTTTCATTTAGTTTGCCTGCTCGCCTATTCCCCTTTATTGACCGGCACAAGCAAAAGCACTTTTACAGCGCTGTTAGCGGCCGGAGCATTGCTTGCAGCGCTATTTTGCGCAAGAATCGTAGCGACTGCCGTATTGCTTTCCGGGACAGTAATGCTCATCATAGGCGGCTGCGTAAAATCGTTGTCCGGTATGGTTTCCTGCGCCGCGATAGAAGTTGTTTCTATTTCGGTAGTGGGTTCCGGACAAACTTCCGGCTGCGCGGGCAGCTCCATCGGCATTGCGCACAGGTTATTGCCGGAAAAAAATACATCGTCAAAATCTGCTGTCGCCAACTCCGCCGCGTCCGGCAGACCCGAAAGGAATGCAGAAAGTTCGTCGGTGGAATGGATTGTCTTTGCTGTATCCGATGCGGGCGTCATGGGTAATCCTTCAGCCTCATTCATATTCAATGCAGCTCGATATTGATTGACAAATTGCCTTTGCTGATCCTGATCGTCGAGCACAACCGCTTCCGTATCACCGGTCGGCGTGCCGACCAGCAGCACCATGCGGGAAGAAAGCCCTGCCTTGTTTGCCTTGCTCTGCAAGGTCTGTGGAACAACAATGGTTTTGGGATCAATGCCGTCGCTGGTGTTGCGCACGATAGGAATCGCCACCGCCGCAACGATTATAACCATTAAAGCCGAAAGTGAGGCGCTGCGTACCTTTTTACGGCGCGCTGTAATCCGTGCCTGCTCCCTCTGTGCACGGGCATAAACCGATGCGCGGAAATCTTCATGATTCTTCAAAAAAACTCGCCTCCCCTCCAAGTGAATTTTTCAATGCCTGGCGCGCGCGATAGGCCAGGTTGTCTACCTGCTTTTTGTTTTTGTGCATCAGCAGCGCGATATCGTCGTAACACAGCCGCTCGAGGTATAACAGACGCAATACCTCCTGGTATTCCTGTGGGATGGTTGAAATGGCCTTCGCTATTTCTGCTGCCTGTTCTTGCGCAAGATAGGCTTCCTCCGGTCCCATGGAATCGTCGCTGCGCTCAGCAATTTCGCTCAGCGGCACAGCCGGGCGGCGTTTTTCGCGCCGCAAAAAGTCGATGGCTTTATGACGCGCAACCGAAAACAGAAATGTTTTAAACGAGCTCTGTCCGCGAAAACGCCCTTTGTGCAGCAAT
>JAVBSB010000011.1:0-8657 GCA_031547365.1 Oscillospiraceae bacterium
AGCCTGATATTGCGCGCGCGGCGCATATTTCCCGTCGCCCACCAGCGCATGACCCAGCGCGGCGAGCTGCGCGCGTATTTGGTGTGTGCGTCCGGTAAGCAATTCAATTTCCAAAAGAGAAATATTCCCATGCTTTAAAACACGATATTTCGTCAAGATTTCCTTCGCCCCGGGCTGCGCTTTGTCATAGACCCGTACAAGGCTCTTGTTCTCGTCTTTCTTCAGCCAGCCGCGTAAAAGAAACCACTCCCCTTGCCGCTCGCCCTGCGATGGAATGCCATGCACGGCGCAAAGATAAAATTTACGCAGCTCGCGCGCTTTCATCTTTTCGTTGAGGACGCGCAGCGCGGCAGCGGTTTTCGCGGCGATGACAATGCCTTGCGTGTTGCGGTCAATGCGGTTGACCAGAGAGGGCGCAAAGGCGTTTTCCTTTGCAGGGTCGTAGACCTCTTTTTCATATAAATAACGCTGTACGCGCCCCAGCAGTGTATCGATATATTCGCTCTCGTCCGGATGCGACAACAGACCCGCAGGCTTGTCCAGCAGCAGAATGTGTTCGTCCTCATACAGGATCTGCAATTCTTTACCCGCCCGCAAAAAATCATACTGAAACGCCGGCGGGGTAAAGAAATCGTCCGTAAGCCAGCACTCGATTTCGTCTCCGGGCTGTAGCCGGTCACTGCCCTGCGCGCGCTTTTTGTTCAGCTTGATATGCTTTGTCCGCAAGGCTTTATAAAGCAAAGCTGGCGGCAGGTTCGGCGCCGCCTTTTGCAAAAATTTATCAAGACGCTGCCCCGCGTCGTTTTGTGCGACGGCGAAGCGTTTCAATGCCCCTTATACCCCTTTGCCCAGCGCAGACCGTCCAAAAGAGCGGCGGCATTTTCCAGCGGAACATCGTAGTTCAGTTCGACATAAAGCCCCAGTCCGCCCTGCGGGAGATACAACGCCTCCGTACACTCGCGCACATGCTCCTTCAGCTGCGCAGGCGTAGCAAAGGGATAAAGCTGGCGATCCATATCAAGATTGATGGGGATTTTACCTTTGCTCACGCGTACGAGGTTATCCAACCCGTTTGCGCGGATCTGCGGGTTGATCATGTTCACGCCGCACTCCTGCAAATCGGGCATGATCTCGTGGATACAGCCGTCGGTATGCATATAAATAAGCTTGCCTGCGTCACGCACTTTTTTGTACATGCGCGCAAAACAGGGCTTCATATATTTGCGCCATTTTTCGGGACCAATGGCAAGACCGGTCTGCATCCCCAGATCGTCCCCAAAGCTCATTAAATCGTCAACATGCGGCAGCAAGCAGTCAATCTGGATTAAGTTATACTCCAACACTTTGTCAATGAGAATTTGCAGCTCGTCGCACTCCTCAGCAAAGTCCATCATTGCCTCTTCAAACCCGCGTAAATCCAGCAGGCGCAGGTACATAAAGCCGTGCGGCAGACGACCGTCGCGGTTTTTCGGGATTTCGAGCGTCAGGATATCCTCTCGGTTGGGTACGGGGTGTCCTGTAACGATGGCCTCCTGTCCCTCTACCATGTTGCTCCACACGCAGCCCCACTCGTCGGTATGCTCGCCTGCGTGGTAGGTTCCGCCGATGGAATTTCGCACGGATTCCACTGTTGCCTCCGGCGAGAAAAAGTCTGGGTACTGCCGCGCAAAATATTCCATTTCCTTACCATAGTGCAGCCACATGGCAGGCATTGCGCCGACGCCGACCGGTAATTCTTCAGGGGAGTCGTAGGTCATTGCTTTCATTAAAAGCGCATGGTAATCACTCATAGTCGTCTCCTCGGTTCAAATATTCAGCTAATATTTTATAAAGGCGGGTTTCAATTGCGTGCTCTGTGCCGACTTTTGTCCAGGCGGCGCGAATTTCCGCTTCGCTTGCGGCTGCTGTGTCCACTTGCGGGAGGTTCTGCTCATAAATCCCCCACCAGGGGTCGCCCTTTCCCTCGCCGGTGACCTTGTAGGTCCAGGTCGTCCAGTGAAAGCCAAGGTGATTATATAGCCGCAGGCACCTGCGCCACGCGTTGTCCATGCCAAAGCAGGTAAATTCACCTATATATGAAGGCACACGAAACTTTATAGCCTCCCAGGTCGCCGCCCCCAGCGCATGCAAGTACACCGCCGCGGTAGTTTTTGCGCCCCAGGCATAGTGATGGTACTCATACACAACGTTTTTCCAGCTGTATTTTCTTGGCTGCGGTATATTATGCGGCGTCCAGCACACGCCGAAAAAAATAATATGTTCATTGTCAACCGCACGCACCGCGCGGTAAAGCTCGTCAAAGTAATCCCACTGCGGCTTGCCTGTCCATTTTGTGTTATTCTCCGGCTCGTTGAGCAAATCATACCCCGCAACGGCGGGGTTGCCGCGAAAATGCAACGCAACCGCTTCCCAGAGCTTTAACGTTTTTGCGCGGTTCGCTTCGTTTTCATAGAGCTGCCGCCCGTCGTTTTCTTGCCCTGAATGGTGCTTGCCGTTCTGCGAGCCATACGCCCCGTGCAGGTCCGGAATGACATACATGCCGCGCCGCGCGCAATTTTCAACAAACCAGTCAAGCCGCGCAAAGCCATTCGGCAACAGATTTCCGTCTTCGTCCGCAATATCCCAATAGATGAACGGCAAACGAATGCAGGTCATGCCCAGCGTCGCGCATGTATCAAAGTCGTGCTCTGTCCAGTATGCGTCACGGTATACATTGATCAGCTCGTCGCGTTTTTCAGCGCCGAACCGGGCTTCGAGCGTGCGGCGAACCGTATGCATGTCGGCAGCCTTCGTTGGACACATCCACTCCTCATGCACCAGCCAGCCGCCTGCGTTTGTACCGCGCAGATACACCCTTTCGCCTGACGGCTTTACGATGTGCCGCCCGCCGGTCTTGAGAAAATCCTTCGATGTGATTTCTGACATAGTACTCTCCTGCGGTTCATGCAATCCCAAACAATCGCTTCCCATTTTCACAGCACTGATCTATCAATGCCTGCGCATCCAGCCCCCGCGCCGCCGCGATTTTTTCTGCCGTAATGGCAATATGAGAACTGTCGCAGCGTTGCCCGCGGTGCGGCTCCGGCGTCATATAAGGCGCGTCGGTCTCGAGCAAAAGTCGCTCAACGGGGACTTTTTTCGCAACCTCCACGGGCTTTTTCGCGTTTTTAAAGGTTACCGCGCCGCCAAGACCAAGGTGCATCCCCAGCGCAAGAATTTCCCGCGCAAATTCCCAGCTGCCCGAAAAGCAGTGTACCACGCCTGCGGGTCTGTAGGTCTGCAGCAGCCGCAGGGTATCCTCGTGCGCCTCGCGGTCATGCACAATGACCGGCAGCCGCAGCTCTGCTGCCAGCTCCAGCTGTTGCTCAAACACGCTGCGCTGTACGTCACGCGGCGAAAAATCATAGTGGTAATCCAGCCCGATTTCGCCCAGCGCCACACATTTTTCTTTTCGTAGCAATTTCCGTAACTCTTTTAATCCCTGCGCCTTCATTCCTAATGCCTCGTGGGGGTGTGTACCGCAGGCGGCATATATGTAGCGATAGCGCTGCGAGAGCTCCAGCGCAGCGCGGCTATCATCCAAATCAACGCCGCAGGTTAGGACATACCGTATGCCGCGTTCGGGCAGAAGCTGCAACAGCTCCGCCCGGTCCGCGGTAAAGCGCTTGTCTGTGTAATGCGCGTGTGTATCAAATATGTTGTGCATTATTCTTTTGAGGCGTCTTTGATGTAATATTTAAAGAAGCGCACGCCTTCGCCCAAAGTGTTCAGAGGCAGGCGTTCGTTGGTGGCGTGCGTGCAGAGCAGCAGGCTCACAGGCACCAAAAACGGAGAAAAGCGGTAGCAATGCTCGCTGATGGAGTCATATTTAATGGTATCAGTGCCGCCCATAACAAGGAAAGGCGCAAACACTGCGTTGGAAAACGTATTGGTTACGATGCGGCGGATGGATTCATAGGCGTTGCCGCTGGTTTTGGAGTACTTTGAAGCCTCGTTGGATGAAAGGACATTGATTTCCAGATCCTTATAGCGCGCAACCCTGCGCACGTGCTTCACTAGGTCTTCCGTTGTGGTGCCGGGCATCATACGGAAGTTGATCACCGCGCTGGCACGCTGCGGCAACACATTCGGCGCTTCGCTTCCCTGCGCCTGCGTAACGGCCGTTGTTGTACGCACCATACAGGCTGCGGGGGGAATCTGCTTCATAACCGCCAATAGAATTGGGGTCAGCAGACGGTGGTTCACCATAACAATGCGCAGATAATATGGCAGCGCGCGGCCGGCGGAATCGATTATATTGCGCATCAGAGGGGTCATCTTTGCCTTGAATTGATGCTTTTCGATGCGCTGAATCACCTTTGCCAGGTCGCCAAGACCGGTATGGTTCGGCGGCTGTGAGGAATGTCCGCCCGTTGCGTTGACAGCGATTTCGATGTCGCAATGGCCCTTTTCCGCAATACCGACGCCTGCGACGGTTGCGTTAAGCACGCCCTTTACGTCGACTTCGAGCATAGCCCCGCCTTCGTCAATGGTGCTGTCAAGCACTTTTACGCCGCGTTCCTCCAGCGCAAGACGCAGATACCGCGCGCCTGACGCCTCGTTTTCAAGAATTTCCTCATTGTCACCGAAGCAGAGATATACGTCGCGTTCGGGTACAAAGCCTTCTTCTAAAAGAGTTTCCACTGCTTCCATTACACAGATAAGATGATTTTTCATATCCATGGCGCCGCGGCCCCAGATGAATTCGCCGTCGTTGTATCCGCTGAAGGCAGGGTGTTCCCAGTCGTTTTCTGTCCCCTCGGTCACAGGCACCACGTCCATATGCGAGAGCAGAGCGATGGGTGCCAGGTCGGGGTTCTTGCCCTTCCAATGGTAAAGCAGACTGGCGCGGCGTATTTTTTCGCGGCTTAGATTTTTCGCAATCAGCGGATAACTCTTCTCCAAATAATCGTGAAATTGGTAGAAGGGTTCCCAGTCTACCTCGTCGTCAATTTCGCCCGCGATGGTTTTGAACTGAATCGCGCCGCTCAGATGCTCTGCGGCGCGGTCCGCGTCAACAGGCTCTTCTCCGAGCGGTTCGGACGCAAATTTTTTGGGTTTGTAGAACGCCGCGCGAATCAGCGTGATCACGATGAACAGACAGAATAACGCCAGTAGCCCCCAGCCCAGGTATTCCATGAAAAGTCCTCCTCAAATTATGTATCTTTATCCACCTTGTGGAACTGCTTCAGATTTCCCTGCTTCTGCGCGCGGCGCATCAATTCTGCGCTGACTTCCTCCGGCGCGACTTCCAGCTGCGCCATAAGCACCGCTGCATGAAACGCCAGGTCGCAAAGCTCGTTAACTACGTCCGCCTTATTTTGGTTTTTTGCGGCTATAATTGTTTCCGCGCATTCCTCGCCAAGCTTTTTCAGTATTTTATCCAGCCCCTGTTCAAACAGATAGCAGGTGTACGAGCCCTCCATTGGGTTCGCGCGCCGATCCGTAATGGTGCCATACAATGCCTCAAACGCTTCCATTATGCTTCTCCTATTCTTGTATTCCGGCTTCTCTTATTGCTTCTGCCAAGTTTAAAGTTCCCGCATAGATACTCTTGCCGCAGATCGCTCCATAGAACCCCTCATCCCGCAAAGTCTTGATGTCATCGAGATTCGTTACGCCGCCGCTCGCAGTAATGCTGCATGATACCGCGTCCCGCAGGGCGCACAGCCGCTCCATATTTGGTCCCCGCAGCATACCGTCGCGGGCAATATCGGTAAAAATAATATATTTTACGCCTTGTGACTCCATGCGCTGCGCAAACGCAATAAAGCCAACGTCATTGACATCAAGCCAGCCGCGCGTTGCGACCTTGCCATGCTTTGCGTCTATTCCAACGGCGACGTGTTCCGCGCCGAAGGATTTTACCGCCCGGGACACCAGCTGCGGCTGTTCCAGCGCCGCCGAACCGAAAATCACACGTTCTACGCCGCGTTCAAGATAAAACGCCGCATCTTCCATCGAACGGATGCCGCCGCCCAGCTCCACCAGCAAACCTGTTTGCTTGGCAACCTCAAGATAAATATTCTGGTTCACCCTCGTCCCCGCTACAGAGCCGTCGAGATCCACCATATGGATCCACTTGCAGCCCGCTGCGTAGAACGACTGCGCAGTCTCTAAATAATCCAACGCCACCTGCTCCGCTGTGGAAAAATCGCCTTTCATCAGCCGCACGCACTGCCCGCCCTTAATGTCAATCGCCGGAAATATCAGCATAGAAGCTCCTTTTGTGCTTTTCTTAAAAATTTCACATGCGGTCAAAGCCAGTTTCGCAATTCTTAACAATAATAGTTCCTATTAACGTTAAATCTTTCCCTTGGTCGTGAGTGTCCCCTGCTTCGGCGTTGCGGCTATGCGCAGGGCGTGCGCCGCGGCTTTAAAAAGCGCTTCGGCTTCGTGGTGTCCATTCGCGCCATAGCATAACTGCATGTGCAGGGTGATACCCGCATTCACAGCGAAAGCGCGCCAGAATTCCTCGCAGAGGCATAGCTGAAACGCGCCCGCCTGCGCCTGCGAAAACTGCGCGCGGAACACTAGAAACGCGCGCCCGCTGATGTCTGCCACAACCTGTGCCAGAGCTTCATCCATAGGGATCAATGCGCTGCCGTAGCGCGTCAGACCTGATTTATCGTCCAGGGCTTTTGCAAGCGCCTGCCCCAGCACGATACCGCAGTCCTCAACGCTGTGGTGTGCGTCCACCTGCAAATCGCCTTTACAGGTAAGCGTCAGACCCCAGCCGGCATGTACGGCCAGCGCTGTCAGCATATGATCAAAAAAGCCGATGCCTGAGTCGATTAAGACAGGACCTCCGTCCAGCCGCAGCTCGGCAGAGATTTCGGTTTCTTTCGTTTCGCGCGTGATATAAGCGGTACGCATGGTTGTCTCCTTTTCTTGCACTACAACATAGGGTCAGCGAGATATTTTTTCATATTGCACAGCAACGCAACGTTTTCGTCCTGTGTGCCGGAGGTGATGCGCAGGTGCGCGCCAAATTTTCGGGTTATAATGCCGCGCGCTTTTAAAAATTCAAACGCGCCTGCTGAATTCTTTAGGAAAATAAAGTTTGCTGCGTCCCCTGCTACCTGCATGCCCAGACCCTGCAGTGCGCGGGAGAGCGTATCGGTGCTCTTGCGGATTTGACGCGCATGCTCCTGTAAACGCAGCGGCTGCCGAAAAATTTGCTCGCCGACTGCTTGTGTAATTGCATTTAAATTATAAGGTGATTTAACCGAACGCAACACGCGGGTAAGCGTCGGGTTCGCGGCGGTGAAGCCCAGGCGCAGCCCTGCAAGTCCGATTGCTTTTGAGCAGGTGCGCAGTATCACCAGATTACTGAAGCGCTCTACCTCGCCCAACAGCGACTGGTCGCAAAAGTCCATATATGCCTCGTCCACAACCACCAAGGTTCCGTGTTCTTCCCCCGCGGCGACAATGCGCGTCACATCGCCCGCAGGCAGAAGCAGCGAGGTCGGGTTGCATGGGTTGCTGAACAGCAGCATGGTCGGCTTATAGGCTTGCAGCGCCGCAATCAGAGCATCCACATCGATTTTAAAATCCGCGGTTTTCGGCAGCTTGATGCAGTGCGCGCCGGTCAAATAGGCATTAAAATGGTACATCGAAAAATCCAGCGCAAAGCTGAGCAGCGTATTCCCCTTGCCGAGGAATGCGTTGCATAGCAACAATATCGCTTCGTCGGTGCCGTTCCAAGCGGTAAGCAATGTCGGTTTTGTGCCGTAATATGCCGCGGCGGACTGGCATAGCTTCGCCGCCTCCGGATCCGGATAACGCCGTAAATCAACGTGCTTTACCGCGCGCGCAATGGCATTGCGCTCCTGCGATTCGATGGGCAAATAGCTCTCGTTCGCATCCAAACGAATGGGATAGTACCCCATGATCGGATCATAGGGCGTCAGATTGCGCAGCTTTTCGTTGAGCTCAAAGGGCATAATAACTCCTCGACATCAATAGACGTTGATCCAAAGCGCGGGGCGGATACAGCCGTAATGGCTGCCTGCCGCGCCGCCGGACTCGGTGACATCCAGCCCTTTCAGGTTGATTTCACCGCGATAGTCGTTTGCGGTCACAGCCGTGCCTGCGTCTGTGCCTGCGTCACGCAGCCAGTAATAATGCACCGGCGGAAACATGCGGTCCTCTTTAAAGTCTTCACAGATCAAAACATTCTTGTCATCCGATTCTTTCACGGAAAAATATTGTTTGACTTCCGCAACGCTCAGCGGAAAAATATAATCCTGCGTTGCGCCGCCGCTGCCATTGTCAAGATCGGTCTGTGCGATGCATGCGCGGTCGTCTTCGTCCAGGCTCTGATAAAATGCGCCGTTGAGATAACTGCGCAGTGTGCTCGCGGACCAATCCGCAGCCCCCGCCGTTTCATTATAGGGCGAACTCTCATCGATCACAGAGCGCGCATATAACAGCGCTTTGCCGTCGCGCAGCTCCAAAACACGCCAGTAATAGCCGCCGAACTGCATGAGCTCACCCACTGCGGGCGTTGGCACTGTGTGTTCGGAATTAAAAGGCGGTTCTGTCTGAAATGTCACTTCTGCGGTCGTGGTTTGTTGTTCCTGTGTACTGACCGCTGCGCAGGCAGCAAAAAATAG
>JAVBSB010000047.1:0-5979 GCA_031547365.1 Oscillospiraceae bacterium
AGCCTATGACATCAACCGCGCAAACGCACTGGTGAGCGGAAAAACCGCCGAAGCAGTGAGGCTGCGGCTAATTTCAGTGCCGGAGCACGAGCAGCTGCTGCGCAGAGCCTTACAGGGTTGGCAGAGAATTTTCCGCATGAAGCTGGAGGCTACGATTGAAGCGTTGGAACCGGAGGACTTTCAAAAGCGCCTGGATTCCGGCGATTTTGACGTTGCGATTACAACATTGCGGACAGAGCATTCCGATGCGCTGAAAGCCTTGCAGACCCTTGCGGGCAAGGACAGCTTGCCGCGCTATCAATCGAACATATTGGACGGTCTGCTGAGCGCCGCCGCGAAAACCGCGAGCGCCGCAGAGGCTGCCCGCGCGTGCCTGCAGGCGGAGGAGCATCTGTTGCAGAACGGCGTATATTATCCGCTTGAACGGGGACGCAGCAGCCTTTTGCTCGCGCCGGGCGTAGAAGGGCTTATAATTGCGCCCGCCGGAGACCAAATCTTTTTTGGACAGATGAAGAAGTATGATCAATAAAACTGCACATGGATTTTAGATGAGGGGGTAAGCGGGTTGATAAAAAATCGCATATTCGCGCTGATATTCCGGCTGGGCAGCCTAATTGTGGTTGTCTTCGGATTGTTGGCGCACATAGGGGCGTTTGACGGCGGCATAAAAATGCGCGGGTTTATGTACTATACGGTGCAAAGCAATATCCTCGCGGTGGCGCTGTTCACTTTTTTATTGATACGCACGGCAGTCGGGCTGGGGAAAGAGGGCATAAAGGGATCGGCGGGTTATTTTTCTCGCTTTGAGATGGTATGCGTCATAGATTTGCAGCTTACCTTTTGGGTGTACTGGTTCATGCTCGTGCCGACTGTCGTAAAAGGCAGCCTCGGACCCTCAATGTGGGATTTTAATAACCTTGCGGTGCATGGGATTGCGCCCATGCTTTGCCTGGTCGACTACTTCCTTTTTTCGCAGGCAAGGCACCTTAAGTATATGGACGTTTACCGCACGCTGCTCTATCCGCTGTTCTATATTACCTTTGTAACGATCGCGGGCAATTTGGGCTATGTCTATTATAAGGACCACGACGGGCTTGCCGTACGGTTTCCGTATTTTTTTCTTGACTATGACCGCACAGGCAAGGCGGTGCTGTATTACATCGCCGCGCTGTTGATTGTTTTTTTGATCGTCGGGCACGGGTATTATCTTGTAGACAGATTAAGACGCAAAAAAAGTAAGGACGGCGAGTAAGCCGCCCTTTTTTTCTGCGTTGCTATGCCTCCCTCGTGAGAGAGGTGTCGCCGCAGAGACGGAGGGAGCAGAATTATAGCCCGGCGCGCCGAGGCGTCGCGCCCTACGAAATGGTTCGCGCGTTACAGATCATCCGCGTCCTGTTCGGGGACACCGCCGCCGCGCGGAATGCCGGTATAGCTGCCGTTGGGATCGAATGCCTCTGTAGGATCGTACAACGCCACGGGCGGGAGCTCCTCCGCGGTTTCCCACCAAGCCTTGCGCAGACGCGCCAGTTCTTTGCGCCGGCGCTTTCGCCGCGACAATATCATAAAAATGATTCCTTTCCGCGTTCTTTAATGTGATGCATGGTTACAACGCAATTATGCCCCGATTTAGCGAGCTAAATACCGATTACCATACTTTGACACGGTATTCCATAGTCCTGCCAGCGAAAATGTTTTATAACGGCAAAGATTACCAGTTGCTTTTTTTACCCGTGCTCAGCGGCGGAAACATAATCAAAACCGATTGACGCAGACAGATAAAGCTGTTAAGATAAGGGTGCGCTTTTACGGAACCATATCGTTTCATGCGCAGGACGTTAAAAACCATGGCTGTGGGATGCAGAGGATGTTCCAAGTTTAAGGACGTGAAAAAAACGAAGCCCGCCCCGGCGCTTTTGCTGGGGCGGGCTTCGGCTATTTGCTGTGATTGGATTTGCGGGCGATTGCGAATCGCCCCTACAGCCCTTTATTTCTCCAGAAAGTGATCCATCAGCGCAACGCCGGAGGGATAGTAGTTGCCGGAGGCGGCAGCTGTGTTTTCATAGACGCAGGGGACGCCCTTGTTGCTGCCCTGCCAGGACTTGCGATAGATCATATACGGCACGGGATCGCGGGAATGGGTGCGGGTGGCGACGGGCGTGGGATGGTCGGGGAGGATCATCAGGGCGTAGTCGTCCCGGGTATTGAGGTAGTCCAGCACGATTGGCAGCACCCGCCGGTCGATCAGCTCAATGCCCAGCACCTTATTTTCGGGCTCGCCTCTGTGCCCTGCCTCGTCGGTCGCCTCAAAGTGAAGATAGACGAAATCCTGCCCTGATTTAAATTCCTCGACAGCCCGGCGGGCCTTGCCCTCGTAATTGGTATCAAGCCAGCCGGTGACATTCGGAACCTCGGGCGTGCGCATACCCGCAAGGATACCGATGCCCTTCAGCAAATCCACTGCGGAGATAATGCTGCCCTTCAGACCTGTTTTTGCCTCAAAAGCGGGGAGCATGGGCTTTGTGCCTTCGCCCCAGAGCCAGATGCTGTTCGCGGGGCGCTTGCCCTGCGCGACACGAGCCTGGTTAATGGGGTGGGCAGAGAGAATTTCGTAGCTGGATTTCATCATAGCCAGCAGGGGCGCCGAAGCGTCACCCTTTGGGAGATAATCGCCGACAGGGCGGTCTAAGATATCGTGCGGCGGGGTAAGGCTGCCGAGCAGGGGCAGCTGCGCCTTCGCGCCGCGCCACAGCAGGCAATGGCGGTACTGTACGCCCGCGTAATATGTGTAGGCGGCGTCGCCGAATGCCTGCTCGACAGCGGCAATCAGCTGCGCGGCTTCTTCTGTTGTGACTTCGCCGCCCGCGTAGTCGACCATGGTCTTTTCTTCAAAGGGTTCAGCCGCGGACAACGTGACCAGATTGCAGCGCAGGGTCAGGTCGCCGCCGCCGATTGCGACACCCATGCTTGCCGCCTCTAACGGAGAACGACCCGTATAGCACTGCGTGACATCATAGCCGAGCACGCTGAGGTTCGCAACGTCGCTGCCGGGCTTAACGCTGTCAGCCACGGTTTTAACCAGACCGACCTCGCCGTCGCGCCCCATGGCGTCAAACAGCGGCTTATTCGCCACCTGCATCGGGGTTTTGCCTCCCAAGGCAGGGACGGGGGTGTCGGACATACCGTCGTATAAAAGCACTAAATGTTTCATGGTTACGCCTTTCATTTGATGTCCCGGCGCGCCGGGGCGTCGCGCCCTACTGAGACGGACGCGGGTTTGTTAAGCAAAACGGTTTTCTTTATTATACTGCGATTGTTCGGATTTTGCAAGATATCATTTTTTTGGGACACAAATGAAACCAAAAAAATTTATCATATTTACTAGCTATTTAAATGAAACCTCTTGCATTTTTGCGTGATTAGTATATAATAAATAAGAATAGCCCCAATTAAATTTTGAGGAGGATTTTTTTATGACCAACGCGAAACTCAAGGTAGGTATTATAGGCTGCGGCGGAATCGCAAACGGAAAACATATGCCGGCACTTAAAAAGCTTAAGGACGTTGAAATGGTGGCGTTCTGTGACATCATTGAGGAAAAAGCCGCGCAGGCAGCAGAAAAATACGGCGACGAAAACGCGAAGGTCTATGTTGACTACAAAGAATTGCTTGCGGACAAAGAAATTGACGTGGTACACGTATTGACGCCGAACCGCAGCCACAGCTTTATCACAGTGGACGCCCTTGAGGCTGGCAAGCACGTGATGTGCGAAAAGCCCATGGCCAAAACATATGCCGACGCGAAGCTGATGCTCGAAGCCGCGCAGCGCACCGGTAAGAAGCTGACCATAGGCTACCAGCAGCGCTGGCGCGCGGATTCGCTGTATCTGAAAGAGCTTTGCGAATCCGGCGAGCTCGGCGACATCTATTACGCAAAAGCGGTTGCGCTGCGCCGCCGCGCCGGGCCGACCTGGGGCGTGTTCCTAAATGAATACGAGCAGGGCGGCGGACCGCTGATCGACATCGGTACCCACGCGCTTGACCTTACGCTTTGGACCATGAACAACTATAAACCCAAAATGGTGGTCGGCACCAGCTATAAAAAAATGGGTGACCAGACCAACACCGCCAACGCCTGGGGCGACTGGGACCCGAAGGAATTCACAACAGAGGACAGCGCGTTCGGCTTTATTGTGATGGAAGACGGCGCGACGATCGTTCTGGAATCCAGCTGGGCGCTGAACATCGCCGAGCCGAACGAGGCCGTCTGCCTTTTGGCGGGCACAAAGGCCGGCGCGGATATGCTCGACCGCAGGAACGACCATGACCTGCGCATCAACCGCGTTTCGCACGGCCGCCAGTGCATTGAATACCCGAACTTTGACGCGGGCGGGGTGGCGTTCTTCGACGGCGCGAGCAGCGACAACTCTGAGCTCGAGGCGCGCGGCTTTTATAAGGCAATTATAGAAGACACAGAGGTGCCTACCAAGCCGGAGCAGGCCATCGTCGTCACGCAGATTTTGGAAGCGATCTATGAAAGCGCGAAGACGGGGAAACCGGTTTACTTTGATTAAAGCGCTGTAGGGCGTGACGATCTCGGCGCGCCGTGTGTAAAACCTTGATATAGTTGAATTTACGGGCGGCTCGCAGCCGCCCGTACACCGCAAACCGCAGGCACGGAGATTTTTCGGGCGGTCGCCCCTACAGGCGAATCAAGCAGCGCAGGGGCGGCCTCGCGTCTGCCCCTGGGTAAACCGCAAGGGAATGGCGTAAGATTACGGCGCGCCGAGTCGTCGCGCCCTACACCGCAAACCGCAGGCACGGAGATTTTTCGGGCGACCGAGGACGGTCGCCCCTACAAGCGAATCAAGCAGCGATGAGCAAAGGGAGGGTATATATGGAAACGATGCCGCAAAAGCAAAAATATTACGTTCCCGCAGACTCGAAATATCCGCTGGTTGCAGGCATTATTGCGTTGCTGTGGCTGGTTTTTGGGTATGCACCTGTATACTTTGGTCCTGACTACGGATATATATCATTTTTTGGTCCCTGGGTATCATTTGCTATACTCTCTGTTGTTCCGGCGATTCTGTTTGTGATTGCATTTTTCATAATTAAGAAGAACGCATTGTTTCTCCTTCTGCCCTGGGGGGCATTTGTCCTATATGCATGGGTTCTGCCCGTGATCATTTATCAGATGCATGAGCCGCCCCTAGAGCCTAAGTTTTTAGAGGATCTTATTAAAATGTCCCCAATTGCGCTCACACATGCCTGCGGTATGCTTTTGTATTACTTCACAATCAAGGGATGCTTCAAGCGGAAAACCGTGTTTATGCTATTTGCGGTGCTGCAGCTTGTATTGTTTGTGCTGATCCTTGCAGCTCTATACTATTTAGGAATGGTCGAAATGATCTCGTTCATGTTTATGCCGCATATCTTTTTGGAAGATCGTTATCTCCTGTGGATTGCGTTGAACCTGGTGCTTTTTGCGGGGACGTTTATTCCTTTGGCGATTAGTCTGAAGCCGGTTTTAGACGTGACCTCAGATCGACAACCAGATATGATGAAGGAGATTCTATGAAATTTTCGATACAACTGTATTCCCTGCGGGACATGGTGACGGACGGCGCGAGCTTTTTGGCGCTGTTTCCCAAGCTGAAGGCGCTGGGCTTTGACGGCGTGGAATTCGCGGGCTATCACGGGCTTTCGGCGGAGGAAATCCGCGCGGCGCTGGACGAAGCCGGGCTGGTTGCGACGGGCTGCCACATGGGCTTGAACGACCTGAAGCCCGAGAACCTGCCCGCGACGATTGCCTATTGCAGGACGCTGGGCATGGATAAAATCGGCATCGGCGGGGCGCCCCACGGCACGCCCGAGGACACGGCAGCAACCTGCGCGGTGCTGGCTGCGGCATACAAAGCGGCGCTGCCGCAGGGCATGACAATTTATTATCACAACCACTGCGATGAATTTAAGCCCTTT
>JAVBSB010000015.1:0-6316 GCA_031547365.1 Oscillospiraceae bacterium
CGCCGTTTCTGTCAGAGCTTGCCAGCCCCCTCAACAGGCGCTCGAATATATTAACACACCACCTCACCCTTGTCAATACCTTTCTTTACTCTTTTTTGCCTTTTCGTAAACGCTCCCGGGCGTTTCAAGGTCCGAGGCGTATAGAGCGGCATATTGGGGAGCAAGCACAGAGTAGCTTGCGCTTCTTATAGTTCTGCCAAGTGCTTTTCATAATCCTGCACAAAATACCGCTTGCCTCTTTGGATGACCGTATGACCTTCTACTGCAAGCAATAATTTTTGCGCATCAATCCCGCCGGGATATTTCTCGTTCAGCTCGCCTTTCGTCTTCAGTGTACGCCACCAGGGGATAGCATCCTCTGGGATAGTATTCCCCGAAATTTTGTTTTCCGCGCGCTCCCCACTCGCTTGCGCGCAAATATTGACGAAAATGCCTGCTGTCAGCGGACAGGTAAAGTCCGCGCCCGCCTGCTGCGCAAGTTTTGCCCGCACGCGGTCCATTGTGATCACCTTGCCTTCCGGAATCTGCGACATGATCTCGTTATATTGCATCGGCGCTGCAATGAGCATTTTTGCGCCGCCGTAGCGCTTGACGGCTTCCGGCTGACCGGAAAGATCCTCAATTTTTGGCAGAGCGTCTGCGGAATGCAGTTTTTCATTATAGGTTTTCTTTGCCATGATGATGCCTCCGGTTCGGTTCGTAAAAAAGCACCGTTTCATTGAAACGGTGCCTATATGGCTTTTAGCGCTTGGTTGTGGTTGTTGCAGCTGTAGTTGTAACCGGTGCAGTCGTAACCGGCACGGAAGTGGCTGCCGGGGAAGAGGACTCTCCCGCAGAGGTTTCGGGCGAGGTGGTCGGCGCTGCTGTGGTCAGAATCGCAGCCGGCGGAATATTCGGCGGATCATTCAAATTATCGTCTTTATCAGACTCCATGTATTGATGGATCGCGCCAACGCGGTATCCGTTGCCGTCCGGGTTAGCATAAATGGTGATGACCATTGTTTTGCTTGCTTTAACGTTCTCTATATTGTCTTTATTAAACAGATTGGCGTCGATATAATCGACCGTCAGGTCAATTCTGCTGCCATTCTTTTCTATTTTTTCAATCCTCGGTTTGAATATCTCAAACGAGCCTGTTGACGGCACAAGATAGACCTTTGCAACCGGGTCATACGTAAAGTCAAAGTCACTGCCCTCTACGCTGGCGTGCGTGGGCGGCTTTTCACCGAATATTTTAATAAATTCCTTTTCAACCAGCTCCTGCGGCAGCAGCTGGTTACCGTTATCGTCCGAGGGGCGGGAGGGACTCGCGCCCGAGGTTTCTTCGTCTTTAATAATAGACCAAATGCTGATGTTCAGTAGCTGCGGTATGTTGTTGGTTGGTACGGCGCCGACCGAATCAAAGGGGTCGGGGTCATATGTGACGATTTTCTCTAAAAAAGCCTGGTAGTCCGCTTTTTCTTTTGGATTCTTAATTTGATAAGTAATACCGTCGATCGCCATCTTACCCAAAGACACCAGACCTATGACAGCCAAAAGAATTAAAATGACACCAAGTGGGAACGCCCAGCGGTGCGTGCGTTTGTTTTTTTCCATGCGATATCCTCCAAATCCAATCGATCTTAATTAGCGCTATTAGTAATGAGAATTGTTATCAATAACCCAATGGCTGTAGGCTGCGCGCGAGTATACCCTGTAACCAGGCGATACAAACCCCGTAGTTCGTGAATGGGACCGATTGCCTTGCTGCGGCTGCCGCGCGGGAGAGCATCTCCTTTGTATTCAGCATACAGCCCCCGCAGTGCAAAACCAATGCATAGGACGAAAGGTCTTCGGGGAACTCATTGCCCGAACAAAACGAGAACCGAAAGGTTTTTTTAAGCCTCGCCTGTATCCATTTCGGCAGCTTTGCCGTACCGATATCGCCGCATTGCCTATGGTGCGTACAGCCCTCCGCAATTAAAACATGTGCGCCCTCGGGTAGATTTTGCAGCGCCTCAATGCCTTCTACAGCGGTCTGTAAAAAGCCTTTACAGCGCGCAAAGAGGATCGAGAATGAAGTCAGCGGCACATACTGCGGTACGATTTTAGCAACCTGCGCAAACACCTGGGAATCTGTAACTACCAGGGCAGGGGAGGCGTTCAGCTGTTCCAGCGCTGCGGAAAGCTCGGTTTCTTTCGCGACAATCCCAATGGCGTCCGCGTCCAAAATCTCGCGCAATGCCTGCTGCTGCGGCAAGATCAGCCTGCCCTTCGGCGCTGAGGCGTCAATCGGCGTAACCAGCACAACGATGTCCTTCGGCTTCAGTAAATCACGCAGCAGCGGTTGTTCTTCGCTCTGCGGTAACAGCTGCGCCAGCCGCTCCTTTAGCTCGGTTATGTTTTCACCTGTCAAAGCGGAACAGGCAATCCATTGCGTGTCCGGCGGCGTCAACGCGCCGTGCGGCAGGTCACACTTATTAAATGCGATGAGGCAGGGGGTTTTGTACTCTTTAAACAGGCGCAGAAGTTCATGATCAGCAGGCTGCAGACCGTGCGCCGCGTCCGCGACAAGAACCGCGATGTCTGCGCTGCGCAAAATGTCGCGGGTTTTCTGCACGCGCAGCGCGCCCAGCTCTCCCCGGTCATCAAAGCCGGGGGTGTCGACGATCTGTACAGGACCAAGCGGCAAAAGCTCCATGGATTTTCGTACAGGGTCAGTGGTGGTTCCCGGAATATTTGAAACCACACTGAGCGCCTGCCCTGTGACTGCATTGACCAGGCTGGATTTGCCTGCGTTGCGCCGCCCGAAAAAGCCGATTGTTACCCTTCCGCCGGACGCTGCTGTGTTGAGAGCCATGCGCCGCTGCACTCCTATTCAAAATCTATGCTCTTAATTATAACATAAACGCGGCAAAAATGCAAACCATTTCCTGTCTGCATATTTCGACCAAACTTTATTGTTATACGCGAAAATCCCGTTCGCCATTTTTAATCTGCGCAAGATGCTGCTCGGCAACTGCGCGCATTTTCGGGTTGGGGATGTTTTCCAGCTCGCGCGCAATCAAAGCGTCGCCGAGCGCGTGCGTAGCGGCGCTGGCGTAGTCCATTAGATATTCTTCGAGGGTCATCAGCGCGTTGGGCTGGCAGCAGTTTTGGATTTGCTTGGATTTGCAAAGCTGCATAAAGCGGTCGCCCGTGCGACCTTCGCGGTAGCAGGCAGTGCAAAAGCTGGGGATGTAGCCAAGCTCCATCAGCCAGCGCACCACTTCGTCCAGCGTTCGATTGTCGCTGAGCTCGAATTGCTGCGTGTCGTGATCTTTACCCGCATAGCCGCCGACGCTCGTTCTGCTGGCGCCCGAAAGCTGCGATACGCCAAGCTCCAGCGCGCGCGCGCGCACGGCAGGGTTTTCTCTTGTGGAGATAATCATCCCAGTATAAGGCACGGCAATGCGGATGCAGGCAATGATTTTGCCGAACACCTCGTCCGGTACGCCGTTGGTGAACGCTTCCGCATCTACGTCTTCGGCAGGCTTGATGCGCGGTACGCTGATGGTATGCGGACCAACGCCGAACGCGGCTTCCAGGTGCTCAGCGTGCATCATCAGCGCCGCAAACTCATACATATAACCTTCTAATCCAAACAGCACACCCAGACCTACGTCATCAATGCCGCCCTGCATGGCTCTGTCCATGGCTTCGGTATGAAAAGCGTAATTGTGTTTTGGACCCGAAGGGTGCAGCAGCTCGTAACTTTTGCGGTGGTAGGTCTCCTGAAAAAGAATATAGGTGCCGATGCCCGCCTCATGCAGCTTGCGGTAGTTTTCCGTCGTTGTCGCCGCGATGTTGACATTTACCCGTCGGATGGCGCCGTTTTTATGGTGAATGCCATATATCGTCTCAATGCTTTCTAAGATATACTCGATCGGGCAATTTACGGGGTCCTCGCCCGCCTCCAGCGCAAGGCGCTTGTGACCCATATCCTGCAACGCGACCACTTCACGCAGAATCTCCTCCTGCGTGAGCTTTTTGCGCGGGATGCGCTTGTTTTGATAATGATACGGGCAATAGACGCAGCCGTTTACGCAGTAATTTGAGAGGTACAGCGGCGCAAACAGCACGATGCGTCTGCCATAAAACCCCTCTTTGATTTTTTTTGCCAGCCCCAATATTTCTTCGTTTTTGTCAGCCAGATCACAGGTCAACAGCACACTGGCTTCGCGGTGGCTCAGACCGCGGCATTCCTTCGCCTTGCGCAGAATCTCGTCGATCAGCGCGGCGTTGGACTTGTTTTCCTGCGCGTATTGCAGGGTTTCGCGGATTTCTCCGTCGTGGATGAATTCCTCCGCATGGGGCGAACTTGGGTTATACATGACTTGCCTCTCTTGAATGAACTGATTTTATGCTTGCATTTTATATGCGCATATGTTAAAATACTCTGTGATATGCGCCTGTAGCTCAGGTGGATAGAGCAACTGCCTTCTAAGCAGTGGGTCGGGGGTTCGAGTCCCTCCAGGCGTGCCAGCGGACAAGCGTCCGCAAGCAGATTGCGCACTCACGTATGTGGATGCGCGAATTTTCATCCCGCGCCTAAGCCCCTTATGGCTATTTGCACCAGCACCCGCCAGCACTTCGCGCGCCGGATTTGGTGCGTGATTTTCATATGCGGCGCGGGTTGAACCGCCGATGGCACAGAATTAAAATGCTTTCAATATAGTATATACCCATTTGACCTGTTTGTCAAACGGAAGGAGAGGTGAAAATATGATAAATAAAGACGATATCGACCACGGCAAAGCCTTTGATTGGGGCAACACCTCTAAGAATTACGCAAAATATCGGGACATTTATCCAAGTGAGTTTTATCAAAAACTTATAGAAATGGGGCTGTGTACCGCAGGTCAAACAGTGCTGGACCTGGGTACAGGGACCGGGGTTTTGCCGCGCAATCTGTATCCATACGGCGCTAAATTTATAGGAGCCGATATCTCTGCGCAGCAAATTGAAGAAGCCAGGCGGCTTTCGGCGCAGGATGGCATGGACATCGAATATATTGTATCCTCTGCCGAAGCATTGAACTTTCCGGACGAGTCGTTCGATACCGTTACCGCCTGTCAATGCTTTATGTATTTTGATAAGACGGTTCTGCTGCCCAAAGTCTACCGTATGCTAAAAAAAGACGGGCATTTTTGTATCTTATTCATGGCGTGGCTGCCGGACGAAAGTGAAATTGCGGAGCACAGCGAATCGCTGGTGCTGAAATACAACCCCGCATGGACTGGCGGCGGCATGCAGCGCTACCCGCTTAACACGCCTGAATGGTCGAGGGAACTGTTTGTTGTTGACGATGCAATTACCTGCGACTTCGACATTGCATTTACCCGCGAAAGCTGGCATGGTCGCATGAAAGCCTGCCGGGGTACAGGGGCATCCTCGTTACCGCCTGCAGTAATTGCTGCGTTTGAGGCGGAACATCTGGCTTATATGAATACCATCCCGGACGTGTTTGACATCAAACATTACGCAACTATGTTGAACCTTCGTAAGCGCAGCATATAAATAAATTGCGATAAACAAAAGCCAGTCTGTGCAGGCTGGCTTTTGTGATTTTTTGTGCTTTTAGAATATTTTTTTGTTGCAGGCGAAGAACGTTGTGCTTTCCATATAAGTGGGACCGTAGTGGTTCAATTGATATCCGCCGTGGTCGGTGGTGATGATGATCATCCAATCCTCGCCGTATTCTGCCATGCGTGATTTTGCCGCGGCGATCAATACATTCGCATCGGCTTCCGCAGCTTCGACAGCTTTCATATATTTTTTGTTATGGATGGAATAGCTGGTGGTGTGACCTGCGTGGTCGGTATGCTCCAGCGTGCCGAAGACAGCGTCTTCGCCGTTGTTGATCGCTTTGAGCATGCTGTCTAAGGTACCCGCGTCATCTTGATTGTAACGGAAGACGTCAGAAAAAATTTCCCGTTCAAGCGTATAAGACGCCGTGCCATGCGGCTCCCAAGAATAGGAGAAGGAAGCTTTTTTGCCCGCCTCGTGCTGCTGATACATGATCGTGCGCACTTCGGGGCTGAGGGTGTCGCCATTATTATAAACTTTATGTTGGTCCGCCCAGACGCCGGTAAACATACTGGTCCAGCCGGGTGCGGTGCAGGTGACCTGATCGCCGACCGTTGCGCCGCCGGTACGGCCGAGCCACATACCGCCCTGCTGCGCCAAGGCTGCTATGGCGCTGCCTGCCTCCTGCGACTTGATGCCTACGGCTGAGACCAACGCGCCGTCGTAGCCGATGAACAGCAGCTTCGCTTTTGCTTCGGGCGGTCGGTTC